>JBDNAQ010000213.1:0-10330 GCA_039768345.1 Flavobacteriaceae bacterium | reverse complement strand
GATTATATGCCGGAGGTCGTCAGATGAACAATCTGATCGAAATAGAGGTACTCAAATCGGTTTCGCAAAGCTATCTCACCCAATTATGGAGCAATAAGGCCTTCAGCAAGAATTCTCCTTCTCAATTCCAAACCCTGACCAACAGTATCGGCAAAAGATTTACACTTGCGGTACTGAGTATTGCTTTCATCTCTACAGGATTCTGGCTTTATTGGGATCCCACAAAAGCCCTCAATGTCTTCACAGCGGTTCTAATCATCGCCTGCCCGTGTGCCATCGCATTATCTGCACCATTTACCCTGGGCAACATGATACGAATATTCGGCCGAAGACGGTTTTACCTTAAAAACACCGAAGTCATCGAGCGGCTCGCCAAGGTAGACACTTCTATTTTCGACAAGACCGGTACACTAACCTCTACTTTGGAAAGCAATGTGAGCTACAGAGGTGTAGAACTTAGTAAGGAGGAGGCCAGTATGTTAAAAAGTACCTTGAGAGCCTCGAATCATCCTTTAAGCAGGACATTATATTCCATACTGAACGAACAG
Organism: Flavobacteriaceae bacterium; assembly: GCA_039768345.1. Classification (GTDB taxonomy): domain Bacteria; phylum Bacteroidota; class Bacteroidia; order Flavobacteriales; family Flavobacteriaceae; genus JAHEJJ01. The sequence goes on along the minus strand of JBDNAQ010000213.1, from coordinate 9,782 downwards.
AATATCTATACCCTCGATGAATTCAAAGAAGAGCTCGGAAGGGGTATAGAAAGTGCCAAAGACAACAGGCGTTTAAAAATAGGTTCGGCTGAATTCGTTGGCGAAGGCGATCAGGCTGATGCTGATAAAACCGCGGTACATATCAGTTATGATGACCACTATAAAGGTTGTTTCGCGATTCACAATGTATACAGAACAGGCGTTTTTGAAGTACTGAATGAGATCGACCAGCAAATGGATATCGCTTTGCTTTCGGGCGATAACCCAGGAGAAAAACCTCAGCTTGAGAAGCGTTTACCTCCGCTGACTCCGATGTATTTTAAACAAAGCCCGGAAGATAAACTCGATTTCGTAAAATCCCTGCAAAAAAAAGGGCGAAGAGTACTCATGGTAGGCGACGGCCTCAACGATGCTGGTGCCCTGGCACAAAGTGATGTAGGCCTGGCGATTTCTGAAGATATCAATGTATTTTCCCCGGCATGCGACGCCATCCTGGACGCCTCAAAATTCAGACAGTTATTTCTTTATATAAAAGCCTCAAAAAAGGCTATGAATATTATTAAACTAAGCTTTCTTTTCTCACTGATGTATAATGTAATCGGGCTGTACTTTGCGGTAACCGGACAACTGGCTCCTGTAATAGCAGCTATTTTGATGCCTTTAAGTTCGATAAGCATCGTTGGATTTACCACCTTGGCGACTAATTTGAGCAGTAGAAAATTAAGCTAGGGAAAAACTGATATAAGTCATTTTTTGATTATTTTAACAGGTGTAGATTTACGCCGTTTTTCAGGTACAGGTATGAGTGTGATCTATATGTTATTGACCATCAGCATAATAGTGGCGATCGTCTTCTTTCTGGCCTTCATATATTCTGTGAAGCGCGGACAATATGATGATTCGTATACTCCTTCTGTACGCGTATTGTTCGAGGATGAACTCGTAATCCCTAAACAAAAAAAAAGCGCAAAATCAAATAAATCAATCCAACCGGAAAAAAGTCAAAACTCGTAATTATGGAAGTACAACAATTTCATTACGATAACAAAATCGTTCAGAAATTTATCTATGCCACCCTGCTTTGGGGAATTGTGGGAATGCTGGTCGGCTTATTGCTGGCATTTATGTTTCTTTTCCCCAACATTACCGACGGTATCTCATGGCTTAGCTTTGGAAGGCTGAGACCACTGCATACCAATGCGGTAATCTTTGCCTTTGTAGGAAATGCCATGTTTGCCGGAGTATATTACTCCACGCAAAGACTCCTTAAGGCCAGGATGTTCAGCGATGCACTGAGCAATTTCAATTTTTGGGGATGGCAGGCAATAATTGTGGCTGCGGCAATAACACTTCCGCTCGGATATAGTACTTCCAAAGAATATGCAGAACTTGAATGGCCTATCGATATCGCTATAGCCCTTGTTTGGGTAGCCTTTGGCTGGAACTTTATCGGTACGATGCTCAAGAGACGGCAGCGCCATCTTTATGTGGCGATCTGGTTCTACCTGGCTACGATTGTTACCGTTGCCGTACTTCATATTTTTAACAGCCTTGAATTGCCGGTTAGTGCAATGAAAAGTTATTCGGTATATGCCGGGGTTCAGGATGCACTGGTGCAATGGTGGTACGGACACAACGCGGTGGCGTTTTTCCTAACCACACCATTCCTTGGCCTGATGTACTATTTCGTGCCTAAGGCGGCTAATCGCCCGGTGTACTCATATCGTTTGTCTATAGTACATTTTTGGTCATTGATATTTATCTATATCTGGGCCGGACCTCACCACCTTCTTTACTCATCACTGCCCGATTGGGCACAAAACCTGGGTGTTGCATTCTCTGTAATGCTTATCGCTCCTTCCTGGGGAGGTATGATTAATGGATTACTTACTCTAAGAGGTGCCTGGGACAAAGTGCGTACCGATCCAACACTTAAGTTCATGGTTGTTGCGATCACCGGTTATGGTATGGCCACATTCGAAGGCCCGATGCTTTCACTGAAAAACGTAAATGCCATCGCTCATTTCACCGACTGGATCATCGCACATGTCCATGTTGGAGCCCTTGCATGGAACGGCTTCCTCACCTTTGGTATGATCTACTGGCTTGTACCGAAAATGTTTAAAACGAGATTACATTCCATCCCGATGGCCAATTTCCATTTTTGGATCGGGACACTAGGAATTATCCTATACGCCCTGCCGATGTATGTTGCAGGATTTACTCAGGCGCTGATGTGGAAAGATTTTAATCCGGACGGCACTTTGGTTTATGGGAATTTCCTCGAAACGGTAACTCAGATTATGCCGATGTATTGGATGAGAGCTATCGGTGGTTCGCTGTATATCATCGGATTCATCGTGATGCTCTATAATATCGTGGTGACTGTAAGACAGGGAAGCGGCGTGGAAGACGAATTGGCCGAAGCTCCGGCGCTAACAAGGGTTTCGCGAAGGCGAACAGCCGGAGAAACCTATCATACCTGGCTGGAAAGAAGACCTATTCAACTTACTATTCTGGCCACCGTCGCCATCCTGATCGGGGGTATTGTTCAAATTATCCCGACAATTCTGATAAAATCGAACATCCCGACCATCACCAGTGTGAAGCCTTATACACCGCTTGAACTGGAAGGAAGAGACCTCTATATCCGCGAAGGTTGCGTGGGTTGCCACTCTCAGATGATCCGTCCGTTCCGTAGTGAAGTAGAGCGATATGGCGAATATGCCAAGGCTGGTGAATTTGTATATGATCATCCTTTCCTCTGGGGCAGTAAGCGTACAGGACCAGATTTACTTCGGATTGGAGGTAAGTATTCCGATAGCTGGCATCTGAATCATATGTATGATCCGCAGAGTACTTCATCAGGGTCAATTATGCCGGCCTATCAATGGTTAGTACTTGATAAGCACGACAGGAGCGCTGCTGAATCTAAAATGAGAACAATGGTTAGCTTAGGGGTTCCTTATACCGATGAGGACATTGCCAATGCAAAGGCCTCAATGGATGCCCAGGCTCTTCAGATTGAAAAAAATCTCTATTCCGATCCGGAATTTGTTAAATCTTATGAAGCCGACAAGAAATATGCAGCTGACAACGGGCTGGAGTTTGTTGAAATGCGAGACCGTGAGATCGTTGCTATGATCGCTTATCTGCAAAGACTCGGCACGGATATTAAAGTAAAAGACTCAGACGATCGGCTAACTGAAAATAAATAGATCATGCTAAAATTCATTAAAAATCATATGGAGAGCATGGAGGGTATAGCAACATACCCTATGATATCTCTTCTCATATTCTTTGTCTTTTTCGCCTTGCTGTTTTGGTGGGTTTTTACAGCCTCAAAACAACACGTAAAAGAAATGAGTGAATTACCATTAGACGAAAATCAACCTAAACAAAACCTAAACCGATGAAAAATATGTCACCCTGGTGGATCAGGATCCCTGTAGTGTTCTTTATCATTTTCGCACTGATGGAGTACTTTATCGATTCTGGAGAAAAACCGGCCTTTCTGGAATATCCGATCACACAATTCTTCCTGCTATTGGTTCTATTGATCTTGATCGCTATTGAACTCATTTTGAAATCTATAGAAAATGTGCTTTTCCAGACCCTGTCAGAAGAAGCCAAAGAACGGTATATGGAGGCCAAGTCCCATGGCTGGGAATGGTCATGGGGGAAGCGAATGTACCAGAAATTACTGGGTTCCAAACCGGTTGAAGAGGAAGGTGAGATTATTCTCGATCATAATTACGATGGTATCAAGGAACTCGATAATAAGCTACCGCCATGGTGGGTCTATCTTTTCTATGCCACGATTATATTTGGTGTGGTATACCTGGCCCGTTTTCATGTCTTTGGAGATTACGATCAGGGCCTGGAATATGAACGTGAAGTCGCTGCTGCACAGGCAGCCATTGAGGAATACAAAAAAACTGCCAAAGACCTGGTCGATGTAAATACCGTACAATTGCTTACCGAAGCCTCTGATCTGGAGGCCGGGAAGGCCATATTCGAAGTGAATTGCGTGGTTTGCCATATGGCTGATGGAGGTGGTGGTATTGGACCCAATTTAACAGATCAGTACTGGATAACCGGAGGTGGGATCAAGAATGTGTTCAATACGATTTCCGAAGGAGGCCGGGCAGGTAAAGGTATGGTTGCCTGGAAACAAACCTTAAAACCTTCAGAAATGGCACAGGTAGCAAGTTATCTTCTGACATTTCAGGGCACTACAGCCGCTAATCCAAAGGCACCGGAAGGTGATATCTGGGTAGATCCGGATGTGCCAGCCGAAGAAATTCCAGTGGATTCTGAAGATATGCCGGAACAGGAGATAGACACAGCTGCCGTGGTGAGTAACTAATTTCAGGAACAAGAAATATCCTGAACCAATATGGACGAAAATTTCAGGGACTCTATAGCGACGATCAATGAGGAGGGTAAAAGGGCCTGGATTTTTCCAAAAAAACCCAGTGGCCGTTTTTACCGATACCGCAAATGGGTAAGCTATGGCCTGTTGCTCTTTCTTTTTGCTGCACCGATCATAAAGGTCAATGGCAACCAGTTCCTGATGTTCAATGTCCTGGAGCGTCGATTCAATATCTTTGGTTTCCCTTTCTGGCCGCAGGACTTTCATCTCTTTGTTATCTCGATGATCATCGGTGTGATCTTTATCGCCCTGTTTACCGTGGCATATGGTCGAATCTTCTGCGGTTGGATGTGCCCCCAGACCATTTTTATGGAAATGGTTTTCCGACGTATCGAATTTTGGATCGACGGTGATCGCGGTGCTCAGAAACGGCTGGCCAAAATGCCATGGAACGGTCTTAAAATAAGAAAACGAGTACTAAAATTGATCGTGTTCTTTATTATTTCTTTCCTGATATCCAATATTTTCCTTGCCTACCTCATCGGAACAGACAGGTTGATCATGTATGTCACTGACGGCCCTGCTGCACATCTGAGTACTTTTGTTTCACTCCTCATCTTTACGGCTGTCTTTTATTTTGTTTTTGGCTGGTTCAGGGAACAGGTGTGTATCATAGCCTGCCCCTATGGACGAATGCAAGGGGTCTTACTCGATAATAAATCGATTGTGGTTGCTTATGATCATAAAAGGGGTGAAGGTGCCAACGGGCGTAAAAAGTTCCGTAAGAACGAAGACAGAGAAGCGTTAGGCCATGGAGATTGTATCGATTGTTTTCAATGTGTCCATGTCTGCCCTACTGGAATTGACATTCGTAATGGAACTCAGTTAGAGTGTGTGAATTGCACCGCATGTATCGATGAATGTGATGATATCATGGAAAAAATAGACCGGCCAAAAGGGCTGATCCGGTATGCCAGCGAAGACAATATTAATAAAAAATCCAAATTCACCTTTACACCACGTTTAAAAGGATATACCGCTGTACTGACCATACTGACAGGTGTTTTGGTAGGTATGCTGTTTTTACGCAATGACATCGAGGCAAATATTTTACGACTTCCCGGGCAATTGTACGAAAGGAAGGAAGGGAATATGATCAGCAATGTTTATACCTATAAACTGATCAATAAGACCAATAAAGATATAGCCAATGTCAGTTTTAAGCTGCATTCGCATAAGGGCACAATCGAGGTAGTGACCCATGAAAAATTCGAAGTGCCGGCTCAACAACTTTCAGAAGGCACACTTTTTATAGAAATCAACAACTCAGGTCTCGACGGAGATAAAGACAAGCTGGAAATTGGAGTTTATAGCGGGGAGGATCTCATAGAGACCACTACCGCTCGTTTTTTAGCCCCGCGATCCTATAACTGAAAATAGATTTAATATGAAATTTAACTGGGGTACAGGAATAGTATTAGCCTTCATCGGATTTATCGGATTTATTCTTTACTTCGTGATACTGGCCAGTACCGGGAAAAATTCGGATCATCACCTGGTAACAGAAGATTATTACCAGGAAGAACTGGCCTATCAGAAAGAAATCGATGCGGAGACCAATGCCAAAAACGTCGCCCAGGGTTTTCGTACCAGAAAAAATGAAGAAGGGTTGTTGATCGAGGTACCGGAAGAACTTCGCCTCAAAGATTTAAAAGGAACTTTGTCCCTATACAGACCATCCAATAAACACTTGGATTTTGACTTAGATATAAGTTTGTCCAATTCACATTTGCTCATACCTGACAATCGTTTGTTGGATGGTCGCTGGGACATTAAACTACGATGGTCTGAGAAGGATAAAAATTACCTGGTTAAAAAAAGTATTACCTATTAGAAAATGTTCTATTCTGCTTTCATACTTGGTCTCCTGGGTAGTCTTCACTGCCTGGGGATGTGTGGCCCGATTGCCTTTATGCTTCCGGTAGACCGCAGTAACCGCTACAAGGGTAGTATGCAGACTGCAATCTATCACGGTGGAAGGATTATGGCCTATGGCATCTTAGGGCTGCTTTTCGGAATGTTGGGCAAGGGGCTCCACCTCTTTGGCACCCAACAAAAGCTATCCATTATTATTGGTGCGCTTATGATAGTGTTAGTTCTTATCCCCTTACATAAACTTGGCAAATTCCGACTAACCCAGCCCATCTATAGGGCGGTTTCCTGGTTGAAGGAAGCTCTGGGGGCATCGTTCAAAAAGAAAACCGCCGATGCATTTCTTACCATTGGATTCCTGAATGGATTTCTGCCCTGTGGATTGGTATATATGGCCTTGTTAGGGGCCACAGCATCTGCAGGCCCTGCAGGAGGCTTTTTTTTCATGGTAATATTTGGTCTTGGAACCATACCACTAATGACTTTTGCCGTATTTTTTGGCAGTGCGATCAAATCATCATTTAAAAACAAAATACGCCGTTTGGTGCCCGTTTTTGTAATCATTATCGGGTTGTTGTTCATACTGAGAGGTATGGGTCTGGGGATCCCCTATGTATCTCCCAAAATTTCAAATCATACAACGGATACGGCGGTTGAATGCCATCAGCCAGCCGAAATCGAATAGTAGAGATTAAATTATATGCCTATGAAAATTGTTAGTGTCGAAGAAGCAGCTGCCATCGTTCAATCGGGTAATCGGATTTTCTTACAGGGCGCAGCCATGACCCCCAACACCCTGATCAATGCTATTTGTGAGCGGTACAATGAATTACGAGATGTCGAAGTTATTTCGATCCATACCGAAGGGCAGGTCAATTATGCACTGGAGCCCTATAAAAGTTCTTTTAAGATCAACAGTTGTTTTGTGGGTGGAAATGTGAGGAAGGCAGTTAATACCAATCAGGGTGATTATATACCAATTTTCCTCAGTGAGATACACCTGCTTTTTAGAAGGAATATATTGCCGCTCGATGTGGCTGTGGTTCACGTATCCCCACCAGATAAGCATGGTTATTGCTCACTTGGGGTTTCCGTGGATATTGCCCTTCCAGCAGTCCAAAAAGCCAAAAAAGTTATAGCGCAGATAAATCCACAGGTACCGCGCACGCATGGAGACGGTGTTATTCACCGGGATAAAATAGACCTTGCCATCGAAGTAGACGAGCCTATACACCGGCATCCAATGGGAGATATTTCGGACCTGGAGCACAAGATCGGAAGAAACGTTGCTGAATTGATCGAAGATGGCGCTACCTTGCAATTGGGTATCGGAAACATCCCGAACGCGGTACTTACCAATCTGAAAAACCATCAACGGCTGGGAGTCCATACAGAAATGTTTTCCGATGGATTGCTGCCCCTCATTGAAAATGGAAATATAACGGGGGAAGAAAAGGAAATAAAAACCAATAAAATTGTAACGGCCTTTGCCGCGGGGTCTCAAAAATTATACGATTTTGTCGATGATAACCCCCTGGTGCATTTTAAAGAAGCGGCCTACACCAACGATACGAACCTTATCGCCCGTAACCCAAAAGTGACCGCTATTAACAGCGCCATTGAAATAGATCTTACCGGACAGGTCTGTGCCGACACCATTGGAACCAGACAATTTTCGGGTGTAGGCGGACAAATGGATTTTATTCGCGGGGCGACTATTTCCGAAGGTGGAAAACCTATAATAGCTATTAGTTCAGCTACAGCTAAAGGGGTTTCAAAAATTACTCCGGTATTAAAACAAGGGGCCGGGGTTACCACTACCAGGGCACATGTGCACTATGTGGTTACAGAGTATGGCGTGGTAAATCTATTTGGCATGAACCTTTACGAAAGAGCAAAGGCCCTGGTTTCAATTGCACATCCCGACCATCAGGAAGCATTAGACAGAGCCGCCTTTGAAAGGTTTGGTCGTGAATAAGACAGATGAAACTTGAACAATATATCGATCATACGTTATTAAAACCCATCGCCAGCGCTGAGGACATTAAGCGACTTTGCAAAGAGGCTATAACTAACAAATTCTTTGCGGTTTGTGTCAATTCGGTTTATGTACCCCTGGCAAGTCATGAATTGAAAGGCTCTGATGTAAAACTTGCTGCCGTCATAGGATTTCCACTTGGAGCGATGGCGACCAAAGTTAAAATGCAAGAGGCTACATACTGTATTGAACAGGGTGCAGACGAGATAGATATGGTCATCAATCTTGGCTGGCTGAAGTCAGGGGCATACTCAGAAGTCCTGGAAGAACTAAAATTGATCAAGGCCATAACCAAAGACAGAGTTCTGAAGGTTATTATAGAAACCTGCTATCTTAGCGATAAGGAAATCGTGAAAGCCAGTGAATTGGTGGTCGAATCAGGGGCCGACTTTGTCAAGACCTCCACAGGATTTGGTACCGGCGGAGCAACTTTTAAAGATGTTGCCCTTATGAAAGCTACTGTGGGCGATAAGGTAAAGATCAAAGCTTCAGGAGGCATCAGGGATCGGGAGACCGCACTGAAGTATGTTGAACTGGGGGTGAGCAGGCTGGGCACTTCATCGGGCACAAAGATCATTTAACTAAGGATCCTATAAACATGAGTTCACACTTAAATGCCAAAAAAGGAGAAATAGCCGATGCGGTATTATTACCCGGAGACCCTTTAAGAGCCAAATGGATTGCCGAAACTTTCCTGAAAGATGCTTACTGTTATTCGGAAGTTAGAGGAATGCTCGGTTTCACGGGCACCTATAAAGGCAAAAGAGTTTCCGTACAGGGAAGTGGGATGGGTATCCCTTCTAGCCTTATCTATATCCATGAACTAATCGAGGATTATGGCGTTAAGGAAATAGTGCGGGTAGGCACTGCAGGATCCTACCAACTGCAACTTAAAATCAGAGACCTGGTACTGGCCATGGCTGCCTCTACCTCTTCCTCCATCAATAATATACCTTTCAACCAGCAAAGCTTTGCCCCTACCGCAGACTATGGCCTTTTCCGCAAGGCTGTGGCCTATGCCGAAGACAAGGGAATACCTTTTAAGGCGGGTAACGTACTTTCGGAAGACAAGTTTTACAATGAAGACCCCGAGCGTTATAAGCTATGGGCCTCTTACGGCGTTCTCTGCGCTGAAATGGAATCGGCAGGGCTATATACTACCGCGGCCAAATATGGTGTGAAAGCATTGAGTATACTTACCATTTCAGATTCGAAAGTTACAGGGGAACACTGTACCCATGAAGAACGTGAGCACGACTTTGAACTGATGGTGCAAATGGCCCTTTCTATAGTTGGGAATACATCAAAATCCCAGACTTGACTTTCAGGCATTTACATCCTTTGATCATTTCTGCCGAATTCTCGGATTGTGGTAAGTACCGTTACCTTCTCAGCGCGATAAACCCGGAATGCAAGGGTTCAAAAACCTTGAGTGTG
>JBDNAQ010000212.1:0-4126 GCA_039768345.1 Flavobacteriaceae bacterium | reverse complement strand
TTTTAAATTTAGCTGGTACGGTGTTCCATCCGTCATAAACAGTACCGTTGATATAGTAGCGGTCTGTATCTGTACTGAGACCGGAGCTCGACATAATTGCGTAGTAGTTTGCCGGAGCTTCTTTGCCCACCTGGCCGTCTCCCATCACCAATTCCATAACCCCATCGCCATCCACGTCGTACTGAATCCAATTCAATTCCAGGATCTCGTTGTATGTACCGTCGGCAATCATTAGGCGTATATTTTCATTAAAGTCTGAAATGATGGCTTCAGCTTCCGGATTGTTTTGCAATACAGCGAAATACAGCGGTTGTACAATAATGGCTTTAGTACCTACCGATAAGTATTTCTTCACTTCCTGGTGCTGGTATTCCAGCAGGTACTTAATCAGCAATTCATCGACCAGCATATAATCTGTTTTGCCCTCTAAGAGCAATTCCAGGTTTTGTTGATCGTTCTTGCCTGGCAGGATACTAATCCCGGGGATGGTATAGATCGATGTACCATAGGCGTAATCACTTACTACCGATACGCGCTTGTTCTTCAGATCGCTCAAAGAATCAGCACTAACATCGTTGCCTGCCCTGCTTACCAATACCAACCGGTTTTCCAGATAGGGATCTGAATAAAGCAGATACGATTCCCGATCTCTGGTCTTCCAAAGCGTGGCGCTGCCGTCGTATTTTCCTGCATTGATACCGTCGAGCACTTCCTTAAAACTGACGATAGACGTTGCAATACTTACATCACCTCTTTTCAGGGCTTCCTCCACCAATTCAAGCGCAAAAGCTTTTTCACCATTGGTATCCGCAAATGGCGGCCATATATCCGAAGCCAGGCGTAAAGAATGCTCCTGGGCTTGCATTCCAATTAGGGCAAATAAAAATGTAATTGTAATAATCCTTTTCATAGCTTGAAAGAGTAGTTTTGATTGAGCCTGACCTTTTATTCTACTTATTCTACCAGGATTCGCAATCCCTTAAAACTACAGAAAGATATGGATTATACTTATATTTATGGCAGTTTAACACTATCTAAACCGAATCACATGAAGCGGGGATTTCTCATTGCAGCGGCATTATTCACTTTATTTTCTTTAACCGGACGGGCCCAGGAGGCGAATCCTTTGGAGGGTCGCTGGAACTTAACCATAGATTTTCAGGGAAAGGAACGCCCTTCATGGTTAGAGATCAGGCATTCCGGTGATAAAACTCTGGTGGGTCGTTTTGTTTTTGCCACTGGAAGTGCACGTCCGGTGTCTGAAGTGAAATTCCAGGGTAAAAAGTTCAATTTTGCCATTCCTCCCCAATGGGAGCCCGGCAACAGTGATATGAAATTTACCGGGGAATTGAAAGCTGATAAATTGGAAGGTTCTATGACTTATACCGATGGAAAAAGTTATTCCTGGACGGCAACGCGGGCGCCGGAGTTGACTTATGTAGAATTCCCTAAATGGGGTGAAACGATAGCGCTTTTCAATGGAAAAGATCTTAGTGGTTGGCGTGCCGACGGCCCTAAAAACTGGAATGTGAAAAATGGTATACTCACCTGTCCCGGTAGCGTTTCCAACCTGGTCAGCGAACAGAAATTCAACAACTTCAAGCTTCATGCAGAATTCCGCTACCCCAAAGGGAGTAATAGCGGGATTTATCTCCGTGGCAGATATGAGGTCCAGATAATCGATAGTAAGGGAATGGAACCTTCAGACATACTTCTCGGGGGGATCTATGGTTTCCTTACCCCTAATGTGATGGCCGCCAAGGCGGCAGGGGAGTGGCAAACCTACGATATCATCCTCATTGGCCGCAGAGTAACAGTTATTGCCAATGGCACACCTATCATTATGGATCAGATTATACCGGGGATGACCGGTGGGGCCATAGACAATAATGAGGCCACGCCTGGCCCATTTATGATCCAGGGGGATCATGGGGCTGTCGAATTCAGGGTTTTTGAAGTAACCCCAATCTTAGAATAGATAATTAATCAACAACAAGTGCCACTATTCTCAGTGGACCTCCACTACCGCCTTTAATCTTCATCGGGAGGGCTATGACTTCAAAATCTTTAGCTGGTAACTGATCCAGGTTTGTAAGGTTTTCAAAGGCAGGTATTTCTTCTGAAAGCAGAATGACATGGCTTTTAAAATATTCCGATTGTCCGTAATCTATACTCGGGGTGTCGATGCCAATTGCATTAATATTCCGTTTGTTCACCAACCACTGAGCCGCCTCGGGCTGGAGCCCTGGAAAATGCAGTTCGGCTACTGCGGCTTCACCACGGTTCTCTGTGCCCAGGTATTTTTTCCTGTCGGGATAGTGACGAGAGTAACCGGTTTCAAGTAAGACGATCGACCCATCAGGAATCTTCATATTTTCTCTATTTTCCCATCGCTCAAAATCCTCAATGCTTATCAGATAATCAGGTTGGCTGAACGCCTTTTCTGAGATGTCGACCTTAATGGCGTGTCCCATGAGTTGTTCCAATGGGATCTGATCTACAGATGGGGTGCCCGCTGCAAAATGGATGGGTGCGTCAATATGGGTGCCTCCGTGTTCTGCCGTACTGAAGTCGAATGCCGAGTAATAGTAACCCTTATCTGTTGGTCCCTGATATACCGTATCCAGGTCGAACTCCCGGGCAGTCACCCAGTAAACCGTTTCTTCCGAAAATTCATGGGTAAGATCTACAATAGTAGTTTCTGAAGGCGTGTCCACTTCAACGGACATGTCTTTACAACTAGCAAAAGAGAACAATACACAGCAGCTAAGTAGTAATTTTCTCATATTTAAAGATATGAAAAAACACTGCTTGGCCGTAACAGGAAATAAGGCGGAGCGCCGAGCAGTAAACCAGATGCCGGTTATTTTGAATTTAAGAGTAAAAAGGCAATGCTGGTAAGAAGCACGGATCCGAACAATCCTGCTATAAGGTATAGGTCATCAATGGCCAGCCCTATAAATGAGTAATAGAACAGTAAAAATATCAACCCTCCCGTGATCCCGACACCCACGGCTGTTGTGGTTCTATTGATGCGGTTAGATTTCATAGAATAAATCAGGTTGTTACTAATAAGATGATTCAAATGTCTTTTTGTTACAATATTTAACACATGCTACCCCGTTTCGGTTTCTTTTGCGCCCATGATCAATAGCCAAAGACATGTGCCTATTTCACCGATGCTGGCCGGAATGGTGATATAGGAAGCAAGGGTCATTTCACGGTATTCAGGAGATATTACACGGCCGAAAAAGTCGATCAGGTAGCCCACGGAACCTAGCATGAGGAATATACCCAGTACTCTGGGGATCAGACCGGATCTGTAGATCATATACCCCAGGGGAAACAACCAAAGTGCCCAGAAGATTTGAGCTATAAGATGCCCTTTAAAGTATCGCTTCATATAAAACATAACCTCAGATTCCAATTCACCGTTGGGAAAAGCAGAATCCCGAACCAGCTCCAGTACAGAGAACTCATTGAGGATACCTGTAAAAGTGATCGGGATGCTCACTACGGCAAATGCGACCATCAATACAGATGCGGTTTTGTTCACCTGGTGGAATATTTTATAAAGAATAAGGGGTAGTAGTAAAAAGGCAACATAAGATACCATCTCAACGGCCATACCCAGACGGAATAGGGTTTCAGAAGATTGTATGTTTGATGCGGTGTTGGCGGCATCGCCACTAACATAGATCTGTGAGGGAACATACATCAGGCTGAAAATGCCTGTAATGACAAGGATAAAATAGCACAATCCGGCTAGCCGGCCTGTTTTTTTGTTGGTTGACATTGTATTGGTTTTTAAAGAACGACGATTAGGGAACAAATATGTTACCACAATTAAGATGTCGGTTATTAGTAAAATAGTTGCCTGGACGATTTAAAAATCGAGTTCATAGCGCAAGAGCTCCTCATCTTCATCGGGCAATATTACAGTTCCTGCCAGCACCAATCCCAGCTTTTCAAGCAATCTCTGAGAGGCGTGGTGGTCTTTGGCTGTAATGCCGCTTATTTTTAAGATCCCGAAATCGTCTTTCGCTGCACGCATAATCTCTACTGAAGCCTCAAAGGCAAAGCCCTGTTTTTCGAATTGAGGCAGCAGTCCAAAGCCAATATCCAC
>JBDNAQ010000211.1:0-16880 GCA_039768345.1 Flavobacteriaceae bacterium | reverse complement strand
AGCACAGTGACTTTCTTGCCAATAATGTCTTCTGCAGAAAAGCTTTCTGCAATACCCGATACAATGGTTCTCTGGTCCAGGCCGGTATCCACTTTTAATACCATCAACTTTTTGGTTTTAGGCATTTTTTCGGCTTCTATTATGGTACCAACCCTCATATCGATCTTGCTAAAGTCTTCAAAACTGATCGTTTCTTTCTGCGGCATAATGTTCTTGTTTGAGTTTTCATTGAGTTGCCTGGTGGCTTCCAGTTTATCGAGTTGTGTCTGGATCTCTTTGTCCTCGATTTTTCGAAATAGCAATTCTGCCTTGGCCAGCTGATGAGAAGCTGGTATCAGCGATTTTGGATTTTTAATATCATCCCAGCGCAATACTTTGCCTGCTGAGATTTTGGTCTTAGGTGTAGAAGGATGCGTATTCAAACCGAGCATCTTCCCCAGTCTCGCTGCTGTAAATGGAAGGAGGGGTTCACTGCAAACGGCAAGGCCCGCAGCGATTTGCAGGGCGATAAACAGGATCGTTCTAACACGCCCTTCGTCTTCTTTTATCACCTTCCAGGGTTCTTGTTCTGCCAGGTATTTGTTTCCAACCCGGGCAAGGTTTATCAATTCCTGACTGGCTTCCCTGAATCGGTATCGCTCCAGTCGATCGGTAATAATGTCTGGAAACTCAGACAATTGCTTAAGGGTGTCCTCATCTACAGTTTTTAACTTTTCGGGCTCAGGAACGATTCCGTCAAAGTATTTGTGGGTAAGGACCAGCACCCTGTTGATAAAGTTGCCGAATATCGCCACCAATTCGTTGTTATTCCTCGCCTGGAAGTCCTTCCAGGTAAAATCGTTGTCTTTAGATTCGGGTGCATTGGCCGTAAGAACATAGCGAAGCACGTCTTGCATACCGGGAAATTCTTCCAGGTATTCGTGCAACCAGACCGCCCAGTTCTTGGATGTTGAAAGCTTATTGCCTTCGAGGTTGAGGAATTCATTGGCGGGCACATTGTCGGGTAAAATATACTCCCCGTGGGCTTTGAGCATCGAGGGGAATATGATACAGTGGAAAACTATATTGTCTTTTCCGATGAAATGAAGCAGTTTACTGCCTTTGTCTTTCCAGTAGGGCTCCCAGTCCTTATCTTCACGTTCTGCCCATTCTTTAGTCGAGGAAATATAGCCGATTGGGGCATCGAACCATACATAGAGTACTTTGCCTTCAGCACCTTTGACCGGTACGGGAATTCCCCAGTCCAGATCTCGGGTTACAGCCCTGGGTTTCAGACCGGCTTCTATCCAGGATTTACACTGGCCATATACATTTGGTTTCCAATCTGTCTTGTGGCCTTTCAATATCCATTCTCCAAGAAAATCTTCATATCGGTCAAGAGGCAGAAACCAGTGCTTAGTTTGCCTGAGTGCAGGTATGGCACCGCTTAAGGTCGATTTAGGATTGATAAGATCTGTTGCATTCAGGGAAGTCCCACAGTTTTCACACTGGTCTCCATAGGCTTCCTCATATCCGCAATTTGGGCATGTGCCGGTTACAAACCGATCGGCCAGGAACTGCTGTGCTTCTTCATCGTATAGTTGTGCTGTGGTTTCCTCTAAAAAGTCGCCCTGCTCATAAAGGCGTACAAAAAAATCACCGGCAGTTTGATGGTGTATCTGTGCTGAGGTGCGCGAATAGTTGTCGAACGTGATCCCAAATTCCTCAAAGGATTCCTTGATGATTCCATGGTATTTGTCGATAAGGGATTTGGCCGAGATGCCTTCTTTCTTGGCTTTCATCGGGATGGCCACCCCGTGTTCGTCGCTGCCACAAACAAAGGCAACGTCTTTACCCTGAAGGCGCTGGTAACGTGCATATATATCAGCAGGGACATAGACACCAGCAAGATGCCCAATATGAATAGGCCCGTTGGTATAGGGTAGGGCTGCGGTGATGGTATATCGCAATGGCTCCGACATGAAAAGGCGATTTAAGGCACAAAAATAGGATTTTTTTGTGCGCTACGGTTCAATGTCGGTAAAAGAAAAACCCCCAAAAACCGGACAGTCTATAAAAGCTGTTACCCGATAGATTGGGGGTTAAATTGCCAAGTAGGGGTAACCTTTAGGCTACCATAATCGATTTAGACATTTTCCTATCCGATACCTGAATCCTGTAGATATATTTTCCGGTAGAAATATGCTTATTCATTCTATCACGTATGTTGATCTCGGTAGATCCCTCTACCATGATCTCATTATATACCGTTCCGATATTCTGGCCGAGAATATTGTAAAGCTGAATATCCACATGTCCTGTAAAAGGCATCTCCAGATAGATATGCGGATTACCATCGGTTGGATAAAATGGTCTGTGTTCAATGGCTTCCAATAATTCTGGTGTAGGCTCTTCTGCCACAGGATCTTCGGGCATTGGAGGCGTTGGAGGTTCATTGTCGATGGCGATAGGCGGAAATTCCACACCGCTACAGTTAAATCCGAGATTCACTGGGTTATAAGGGTGGTTCAGCAAGTGTTGTTCCACCAAGGGTATGGGCACACAAAGCCATTCGGCCAACACGGTAGCATATAAATCCCTGAAATCCATCGTATACTCCAGGTTACCCCGGCCATTTGGCGCCTCCAGCGATGGATGATCACCAACGAATGCACTTCCGTTAAGACCAGAACCAAAGAAAAGTGTAGGTGCCGCTTTACCGTGGTCGGTACCGTTAGATCCATTTTCAAAAATCCTTCTACCGAACTCCGAAAAGGTCATACTAAGTACCTTCTCGTCTTGTTGGGTAAATTCGAGGTCGTCATAGAAATTTTGTACGGCAATAGACAGATTCGACATAAGTCGTTCGTGGGCCAAAGGCTGATTACCATGGGTATCGAATCCTCCCATTGAGATCATATAGACCTTTGTACCAAGGTTACCTTTAATCAGACGGGCCAGGAGTGCCAGCTGACGGGCAAATCCATTGTCCTGATATTCGACCTGATTCTGACCTCTTTCATAGGCCTCATGGATCAGTCCTGAATATTCATAGGTAATATTCGCAACTCCACGCAGGAATTTCAATTGATCCCCGTACATACAACCGTCGAAAAGGGCTTCATCCAGGCTATACTGTTGTCCTGTTTGAGCGATCTCTTCCAGTTGATCAATATTGGAGGTCACAAATGCATAATTGGTTTCTTCTCCCTGAAATACAAGGTTTCCGAATTGTCCAATTTGTATGGCGGCCGGTGCTCCCGGCGGATTGATCAGGTAATCCGGATAAATATTTTCAAAATATCGCCCCATCCAACCGGTGTTTAATCCGGAGGTTGCGGTGGTGGTAAGATCGGTATTGGCATAAATATCGGAACCGGTAAAGTGTGAAAGACTCTGGCTCTCATATCCAACACCATGTACCGCCTTAAACTGGCCTTCGCCCCACATGGGTTCAAGCGCATTCATATACGTAGGGATACCGAAATCATCCGTTAGTTTTAAGATCTTACTTTCAGGAATGTAGATATTTGGTCTGGCGTTGGCATAAGTATCGTATTGTTCTATTGGGATTACGGTACTCAGACCATCGTTACCTCCTGAAAGTCTTATCAGAATAAGAATACAATCGGTATCAGCATTGGCTATAGCCGCGGTCAGTGGGGACGGTGCCGATGCAGAAAGCATATTACTTCCCAACATCATGGTACCCGACCCGGCAATACCCAATGCCTGCAGGAACGAACGCCTGCTCCAATACTTGTGTTCTTCGTCGTGGCCGTTTTTATCTATATTTATAGGTAAATGATTGTTGCACATAACTCTGTAGGTTTTATTTAAGTTGAAATTCTGGTTGTCTGGACAGGTACATTAGTAACAGAAATACCTGTAAAGGCACTTCCGGACTTACCGCAAGCATCCACAAGCCTAAGCCCCCGGGGATATAATCTGGGCCGTAGTAATTTTCAGGGACATCTTCGATCTTAAAAACGTCTACGGCGTTCTGAAACTCCTGTGGTGTTAGCAAGCCTTTAGGCGTCAGTTTATCGACTATGGCTGTTACCACTGTTTCCGGGTTACTTGTGTTGCTGTCGGCCGAACCTACAGCATCCATGGCAAAAGTTCTGAATTGTTCCGCATTGCTTTGATAGAATCCTTCTATAAAGACTTCGCTGGTTAACCATCTTCCAATAATGAAGTTGGTATTGATCCAGGTACGATCGCGTTGCCAACCGGCAACATCAAAAGGATCGAATACTTCCTGACTCAGCATAGCGCAGGTATCTATTACATTGAGGACAGTGCTGTCGTTGTATGCGAAGCCCGTTTCCTTGATGAAGTTCAGGTAGAGGTCGAACGGACTCTTGATGACTACACCGATAGCATTTTCGTCGAAGAAATGCTGACTCTTAAAGAGTTGGGAAAGCACAGGTGCAATTTCAAAATTACTGCTTACAAATGTGGAAGCAAGGCCGTTGATAATTGCCTGGGCATTACCTGTTGCGTCGAGCGAATCGGGATGTACAAAAAATTCATAAAGCTTTCTGCAAACAAATTCCGCAATTTCGTTGGCACGCTGGTTGAACAGAATGTCCATCACGTCATCATATGTCCAATTGCCGGTCTGACCTAATATCGTTTTAGGGCCAGCATCAAAACGAGTAACATCGAACTGGATAGGCTCACAACCTATTTCTCCTCTATTCACATATCCGGTGAGCGCCTTGGCAGTTTCAATAATATCATCTTCGGTATACCCGTTTCCTTCACCCAGGGTGAAAAGCTCATATAGCTCCCTGGCATAATTTTCATTCGGATTATTCCCATTATTATAGGCGCCATCCAAATAATACAACATGGCATCCGTCAAACCGACTTCACTCACGAAGGTTTTAAAATTGCCGATGGCATTTCGCTGAAGACAGTTTGTATAATAATAAAGATAAGAGTTGCAGTCGTAGATATCGAGCTCGGTAACAAAATGGTTGCTCCAGAAAAAACTCAATCGTTCACGAAGGTTGTTGGTCAGCAGCGCATTGGTATAAGTAATTCTCCATTCCTCGGCCTGAGCACGTCTCAAGGCACGTGCAGCATCGTCGTCTGCAGGATAGTTACTATTATTCCAGTCGGCCCACGTAGGTGGGGCCGATGGAGCCATTCCCAGGGCTTCATTGACAAGATTGTCTACTAGCGTGCCGGCATTTTGGCCGACGGCTTGGTCGATGGTCTGAACTGAGGCACTAAACCCAAGTCTTCTGTACAAATGCGCCGCCCTCAATTTGTCCAATGGGGTGGTGTAAGGCGCTAATGTAGAGGTGTTACAATTAACGAAGTATTCCATAGTCATTTTTAGGCTTTAAGAACGTTCATGTGTTTAGGGGCAAATTCTTAACGCTTAAATAGAATGGATATTATCGATCGCCAGTGATTTTCGTTATACTGAAACCAATTTACAGAGTTAGGGCCAATATTGGGGATATCTGGAAGATTTTTCGATGAAAAACGCTTTTTTTTAAGATTTCAACCAATATGAACCTCAGACATAAGCTTGGAAAACTAGGAGAAGATTTAGCTGTTAAGTACTTGATTGCCAAGGGGTATACGGTATTACACCGCAATTACCGCTATCGGAAGGCCGAAATTGATGTCATTGCCCGGAAAAACGGGGTTCTGGCTATAGTGGAAGTAAAATCACGGAGCGGAGGATTCTATGAAAGTATATCGGATTCCGTTTCAAAAAAGAAAAGAAACCTCCTGGTTATGGCTACTGACGGCTATATTCAGGATAATAAGCTGGATCTTGAGGTGCGTTTTGACATCATCACTATTCTCAGCGATGATTCAGGTTATAAGATAGAACACTTTACCGATGCATTCTTCCATTTTTAGATTGTTCGCAAAAACAAAAGAAGTTGTGTTATTTATAACAGTTTGTTATTTTTGATCAAGACTGTGTTATGAAAACGATCTCCTCGGTAGTAGAACATTATATAAAAAAGAAACCTTTTCTTCAAAGCGCCTTGTCGCAGGGGATCATTAACCTTACCTCCTTATCCCGGATAATCAGGCCTGAAATCGAGGATGCTCTAGGAAAAGAGGTGCGAAATGGTGCGGTCGTGATGGCATTGAAGAGGCTTTCAGACGATCTTGAATTCCGTGCCACACATAAGATTGTAAAAGTGCTTAAGAATATCGGAGAGATCACAGTGCGATCCTCTCTTACAGATTTTACCTTTCTGGTGTCCGATTCCATTCTAGAGAATCAGACGAGTCTCCTAAAGGAGGTGAACGAGAATAAAGATGTTTTTTATACGTCTTCAAGAGGTGTTAACGAACTGAATATTGTGGTGAGCAACAGTCTGGATGATACTGTTGAATCCTTATTCAAAGCCGAGAAGTGCACTCAAAAAGCGGAAAACCTCTCATCGATAACGGTAAAACTACCAGCGGAAAATGTTTCGGTTCCCGGTATATATTATTTCATTTTTCAGCGACTGGCATGGGAAGGGATCATCTTATATGAGGTAATTTCAACAACAAATGAATTTACGATTCTTGTCAACGACGATCAGGTAGACATCGCCTTTAAGACCATTAAAGACCTTAAATCACTCTAAAACCCTGAAAGAATCTGATATTAAGGCTCAATCATTAAAGCTTCGCTAACAAATGGTTTTAACGATTCGAAGGCTGCTTCAATAGAATCTATCTCTTTAAAAACAAGTAATAAACGAAGACCTTTACGGGTTTCTTTTTCCTTTATCCGGCAAGCATCAGGATGATGTTGTACGTATTGAATTACACCTCTGAATACTTCACTTTGATAATATTCGGATTGTTGGTCGCCCACAAAATAACCGATCATGGTCGCTTTTTTCATCACCACTTTTTCCAAACCTATGCGGTTGGATATCCATTTAATCCTGACCGAATTTAAGAGGTCCTTAGCCTGTTCGGGCAGGCTGCCAAAGCGGTCGACTAAACGATTTTCAAATTCGGCTAATTCCTCCTCATTCCTGACCTCATTTAAGGCGGTATAAAGGTGAAGGCGTTCACTGATATTGTTTATATAGTCGTCGGGAAAGAGTAATTCAAAATCGGTATCGATCTGGGTCTCCCCTACAAAATCTCTTCTTTCCTGCCCGATTTCTTCGTATAATTCCTTGAACTCTTTGGATTTCAGCTCCTCTATAGCTTCGGCAAGTATCTTTTGATAGGTCTCAAAACCAATTTCATTGATGAATCCGCTTTGTTCACCACCCAGCAGATCTCCGGCGCCTCTGATTTCCAGGTCTTTCATCGCGATGTTAAACCCACTTCCAAGATCGGTGTATTGTTCCAACGCCTGTATCCTCTTACGTGCATCCGGGGTAATCGCCTCATAGGGAGGGGTGATAAAATAGCAAAAAGCCTTCTTGTTGCTGCGCCCTACCCGTCCGCGCATCTGATGCAGGTCGCTCAAACCGAAATTATTGGCGTAATTGATAAAAATAGTATTGGCATTGCTAACATCGAGTCCGCTTTCCACTATAGTAGTGGACACCAGCACATCGAATTCTCCGTTCATGAAGGCGAGCATTAACGACTCGAGCTTTTTGCCCTCCATCTGTCCATGGCCGATCCCAATTTTGGCATCAGGAACCAGACGTTGAAGCATTCCGGCCACTTCACGGATATTTTCAATACGGTTGTGTATAAAAAACACTTGTCCTCCACGCTGTAATTCGTAAATGATCCCGTCACGGATGATCTCTTCATTAAACCTGACCACTTCACTCTGGATCGGATATCTATTCGGGGGAGGAGTATTGATCACCGAAAGGTCGCGTGCTGCCATAAGGCTGAATTGGAGGGTGCGGGGGATGGGTGTTGCGGTTAGTGTGAGAACATCAACATTTTCCTTTATCGATTTCAGTTTGTCTTTTACGGCCACGCCAAATTTTTGTTCCTCGTCAACAATCAATAAGCCAAGGTCCTTAAATCGGACATTTGGATTCACCATCTGATGGGTTCCGATCAGAATATCTATAGTCCCGGCCTGAAGCCGCTCCTGGATATCATTTTTCTCCTTGGATGACCTGAAGCGATTTAAATAATCTACGGTCACCGGCATTTCCTTCAGCCGTTCTTTAAATGTACGCTGATGCTGGAATGCAAGGATGGTGGTCGGCACCAGTACAGCGACCTGTTTGCCATTGTCTACCGCTTTGAAAGCTGCACGAATAGCAACCTCTGTCTTGCCAAAGCCTACATCGCCGCATATCAGCCTGTCCATCGGCCGGAGGCTTTCCATGTCGCGCTTAATGTCATCAGTAGCCTTGCTCTGGTCTTCGGTATCTTCGTAGACGAACGATGCTTCGAGCTCGTGTTGCAGATAACTATCGGGCTGATACTGAAACCCTTTCTGCATTCTTCTTTTGGCATATACCTGGATGAGATCGTAGGCGATCTTTTTAACCCTCGATTTGGTCTTTTGTTTTAGTTTTTTCCATGCCTGGGATCCCAGTTTATAGATTTTGGGAACTGCGCCGTCTTTTCCGTTATATTTTGAGATCTTGTGCAGAGAGTGAATGCTTACATAAAGAATGTCGCGATCTCCGTACATCAGTTTTATGGCCTCTTGCTTCTTGCCTTCCACATCGATCTTTTGAAGGCCTCCAAACCTGCCGATTCCATGATCGATATGAGTAACATAATCCCCGATTTCGAGTTTAGTAAGTTCCTTTAGTGTTATGGCTTGCTTTTTAGCATAGCCATTTTTTAGATAAAAGCGGTGATAACGCTCAAAGATCTGGTGATCGGTATAACAGACCAGTTTTAAACCATCTTCCAAGAATCCCTGATGAAGCGGGAGAATAACGGTCCGATAATGGATCTCCTCTTCCATTTCTTCAAAAATGTCATGAAATCGCTGTGCCTGCTGTTGGGTAGAGCAGAAAATATAGTTTTGATAGCCTTTCTCGTGATTCTTGATCAGATCTGCAATCAACAAGTCGAAACTTTTATTGAAAGAAGGTTGAGGTCTGGTTTTAAATACAACAGTGGAGATATTATCACCGGATGGTTCCTCAGTGGAAGATCCAAAATGCAATGTGCAAAACTCTTGCAGCTGTTGCCTTAGTGCTGAGGTATTCAAGAATATTTCGGCGGGTTCAGCCCTTGCAATTTCATTATTTAGAGACGCGAATGCTGCTTCTGCCTTTTCAAAAAGAATATCCAAACGGTGTTCAAGAATACCCTGGTCTTTTATAAGTATTGTGGTCTTGGAGGGGATATATTTTAGGAAACTATTCCTTTCTTCATGCAGTGTTTTATCTTCTACGTTCGGAATGATGCTAATTTTTTTAGCAGTTCCTGTGGAAAGCTGAGTCTCCACATCGAAAGTCCTTATACTGTCTACATCGTTACCGAAGAACTCAATTCTGTAGGGTTCATCATGGGAGAAGGAAAACACATCTACAATACCTCCCCTAACTGAAAATTCACCGGGTTCCGAGACGAAATCAACACGTTTGAACTGATATTCAAAGAGGACTTCATTAAGAAAATCAAGCGAGAGCGCGTCTCCAAGACTTATCCTGAGCGTTTTCTTATCCAATTCCTTTCTGGTGATGACCTTTTCGAATAGCGCATCGGGATAGGTAACTATTATTGCGGGCTTTTGCCTGGAGTTCATTCGGTTAAGTACCTCGGCGCGCAGAAGAACATTGGCATTATCGGTTTCTTCAATTTGATAAGGACGCCGGTAACTACCGGGATAGAACAACACGTTTTTATCGCCCAGTAAGCTTTCCAGATCGTTTAGAAAATAGGCAGCTTCTTCTTTATCGTTAAAAATGATGAGGAAAGGGCGTTCTGCGGTTTTGAAGAGCGATGCCGCTACAAATGACCATGAGGAGCCCGACAGACCCTTTAGGTGTAGATTCTTTGTATTCCGGACAAGGGACTCCCTCAGTTTCCTGATCTCAGGAGACCGTGCAAATTGCTGCAGGATAGAAGACGGGGTCAACTGTCACTCAAATTTGTGCAAATATAGGTGTCCCGGAAGCCCCCCGAAATCATTCTTAGATTTTTAACACTTCTGTTTTTGTACAGGCAAAAACTTCATTACCATTTTTTACCGGAAGAACATGTGTCCCCGTGAATTTGCCAAAGGCGGGCAGAATCATCTGATCCTGGCTCTTAAAAAAACAGGGCAGTTTTATCGACTGACGTCCTTTTCCCTTTAGTCGCACTGCAGGATGAATATGACCTGAAATGTTAAACATCCCGGTCTTTCTGCTGGGCTCATGCGTAAAATAGAAGTTCTCTACAACATATTCTTCGGTAGAAACGATACCGATGGATTCATATTTAAGCGGAGAAATGATGTCGTGGTTACCAGTAACCAGTGTAATATCTTCAGACTTTCCGGCCACCCAGTTTTCAAACAGTTGCCATTCATTATTCAAATAAGAATGGAAGAGGTCGCCAAGAAAATATAAATGAGAAGGCATAAATTCATCCATAACGCTGTCGAGCAGCTCAAAATTCTTACGGATCAGCGAAGGGGGGACTGCAGCACCGAACTTTCTAAAATGGGTTACCTTCCCAAGGTGGACATCGCTGATCAACAGAGTTTTTTTCCCTGGCCAGAATAAGGCACCGGTGGGGTGTAATTCAAACTGGTGATTCTCGATTATCAGGGAATAGTTCATATTGTAAGCAAAGATAATGAATACCCATGCTCACTTTTTCATCAATTTAGCGGCCATCCTTCTTATCCTGTCTTCCAGCGGTTCGCTCGAAAGCCGCTCCCTGCTAAGCCTGTCTGTGATGATCGGAAAAGAAAACGGAGTGGGTTGATTACACTTCTTCCAGACTATTTCCTGTTTGCCCATTCGTTCCATAGCAAGCCGCAACCTCCCCTCCTCCAATTGGTGCTCAAAGGTTTCTCTAAAACTCTGTTGAAAGAGAAGATGATCGGGTTCATAGTCCCTAAAAACATCAAAGAGTAATTGAGAACTGCTTTGAAGATGCTTCATTTTTATTCCTTTTTTGGGATAGCCTGAAAACACCAGTCCACTGATCACTGCAATATCCCGGAATCTGCGTCGCGCCATTTCGGTGGCGTTAAGGCTTTTTTGAAGATCTTCGAGCAGGTAGTCGGTAGTGAACAGATTGTTTTCGATGACGTTTCTGATATCCACTGCTTTGTCCGACAATAATTCAAAACCGTAGTCATTAAATGCCAGAGAGAAGGTGATCGGTTGGAGCAGGCTGATGCGATATCCCAATAGACTGCCCATGGCCTCATGAACGAAACGTCCTTCGAAAGGATAGAATATATGGTGGAAACCCTCCGAGGATTCAAAACTCTCGATTAGGAATTGGTCGGGATTAGGCACTATGCTTTCCTTTTTTTGCTGATCGAAGATATGTTCCAGGGAAGCTATTTCTACCGACTGATCACTTTTTGAGGCGTTGGCCGTATAGAGCTCCTCCCTGAGCAACTTAGACATTTCGGAAGATAAGGTGAGTCTTCCCCCCATCCAGCTGGGGACCTTATTGGTGCGTTTGCCTGATTTTCTTACCAATACCTGCATTTCACGTAAACGAATGAATTCCAGATTTTTGCCGGCGAAAGTAAATATATCCCCCGGTTTGAGCTTAGAGATAAACCATTCTTCAATGGAACCGATATAACCACCCTTCTGATACCGCACCGATAGACTGGCATCACCCACAATAGTTCCTATCTGAAAGCGATGCCGCATGGCAATCCCACGGTTGGTGACTTTTAAAAGACCATTTTCACCGACTTCCACTTTTTTGTATTCGTCATAGGACTGCAGACTTTGGCTTCCCAATACAATGAAATTGAGAAGCCAGTGCCATTGTTCCTCGCTCATCCCCTGATAGCAAAATGTCTGTGCGATTTCGGGATAAATCTCATCCGGGTAAAAACCGTCTGAGACAGCCAGAGTGATCAGGTATTGGATCAATACGTCGAAACTATTCAGATAGGGGATACGGTCTTCCACGGTCTGGGTGCGGAGTGCTTTTTGAAGAGCAGAAGCTTCGATCAGTTCGATGGCATGGGTGGGTAAAAAATAGATTACACTCTCCTGGCCCGGCCTGTGACCACTGCGGCCAGCTCTTTGAAAAAACCTGGCCACCCCTTTTGGCCCGCCGATCTGGATAACGGTTTCTACCGGGGCAAAGTCTACACCAAGATCGAGGCTCGAGGTGCAGACCACGGCCGTCAGGCTTTCGTTGCGAATCGCCTGCTCTACCCATAGACGGGTATCTTTATCGATACTTCCATGGTGCATGGCAATCTCACCGGCAAATTCGGGGTACCGCTCCAATATCTTCTGGAACCAGATCTCGCATTGGCTTCGGGTATTGGTAAAAAGCAAGGTGGTTTTGCTTTTTTTCAGAATAGGGATCACATCATCGAGCAAACGAATCCCCAAATGTCCCCGCCATGGGAAGGTTTCCATTTGTTTGGGGATAATACTCTTTACGGTAATCTTTTTTTTAAGATTTGCTTTAATCATGACCGATCGATGGTAGGCATCACTTTCGGGCCCCAGTAGTACTTGTCGTGCTTGCTCCAAATTGCCGATGGTGGCCGAAATTCCCCAGATCCGAAGTCTTGGAGATATCGTTTTCAATCGGGAAAGGCCCAGTTCAACCTGGACACCTCTTTTGGTTCCCAGGAGCTCATGCCACTCATCGATTACGATGGCCGTGCATTCTTTAAAAATGCCGGCATAGCCCTTGGTGGCCAGTAAGAGCTGCAGGCTTTCCGGGGTGGTGATCAGCAGGTCTGGCATGATTTTTCGTTGTTGTGCTCTTTCCTTTGTAGTCGTATCACCGGTTCGTATTCCTACCGTGAGAGAGGTGCCGAGGTCCTGTGTGACTCTCTCGGCCGATTGTTTTATTTCCTGTGAAAGAGCCCTTAGCGGAGTGATCCAAACAGCTTTAAGCCCTTTTTTATGGCGTTTCCGATAGTTCGGATTATCCCTGATGTAGTTCAGGACGATAGGAAACCATAATGCATATGTTTTTCCACTACCTGTGGGAGCATTTAGAAGTCCGTGTTGCCCGTTAAGGAAGGCTGCCCAGGTTTTGCGTTGAAAGGGAAAGGGTTGCCAGCCCTGGTCTTTGAACCAATTTTCTGCTATTTCATAAAGCCTGTCTTCCTGCATATATAATCTTTCGCTTATGTAGGGTCTGTTATATTAATGAATAATTTTTAAGATCGTCCATGGGGCTGGTCCCTGTATTTTTCTTGTCTTTATATCACAGGAGAGTTTGTATAATGTTGAGTTTTACAGGTCGATAAAGTTAAATAAAGCTGATTCAAATCAGTTTAAAAGACTGGGAAATGACCTATCTTTATGCCCTAAAAATAGAACTATATGGCCATATTAGATCTTTATTATCATAGCGAACAAAAGAAAAACCTGGCACATTTTGCATCTATAGCAAGTTTGGCCGCGATAGATGGAGAAGTGAACCCCAGGGAGAAGGCAATACTCGACAGATTTGCCCATAAACTCAATATTTCAGACCAGGAATATAAGGAGGTGATGAAGAAGTCTAACCAGTATCCAATTGAACCACAAAACAGTGTAGAAAAAAGATTGGAGCGCCTATATGACCTCTTCAGGATGATCTTTGCAGATCACGATGTTGATCGTGAAGAAATGGTTTTGCTCAAAAAATATGCCATAGGTATTGGCTTTCAGGTTGACAAAGTAGACAGGCTCATCGAAATGTCTGTGGCCATATTCAGTGGCCGTATACCTTTCGATGATTACGTGATGTTACTTGTGAAACATAACTATGCCAAGGTATAAGCCGGGTACAGATATCTGGTTTAATTTCGGGGATGCATTGCCATAAATTCCTCGGCTTTTTCCACCATCTTTTTACTGCCACAGAAAAAAGGAACCCGCTGATGTAGTTCTGTAGGATCTATCTCCATTATTCTCTGATATCCATCGGTGGCTATTCCGCCGGCTTGCTCCGCCAGGAAAGCCATAGGGTTGCATTCGTAGAGCAAACGCAATTTTCCACTGGGCCAGAGACTGCTTTCAGGATATAAATAGATCCCGCCTTTGATCATATTACGGTGAAAATCTGCAACCAGAGAACCTATATATCTGGAGGTATACGGCCGGTCGTCTTCTTCCTCCTGGCAATATTTTATGTAATCTTTTACGCCCTGGGGAAAATGGATATAGTTGCCTTCATTTACCGAATATATCTTGCCGGTTTCCGGGAATTTCATATTCGGATGGGATAAATAAAATGTGCCGATGGCAGGATTGAGCGTAAATCCGTTCACTCCATGCCCGGTGGTATAGACCAGCATAGTGGAAGTTCCGTAAATAATGTAGCCGGCTGCGACCTGTTCGATACCCGGTTGTAGAAAGTCATCGAGTTGTACAGGACTTCCGATGGGCGTAATTCTTCTATAGATCGAAAAGATCGTGCCCACCGAAACATTCACATCGATGTTCGAGGAACCATCGAGTGGATCCATCAATACGACATATTTATTCTGATTCTGTTCGTCACTGCTGTTTACCTCAATAAAATCGTCTTCTTCCTCTGAAGCGATGCCACAAACGATCTCGCGGTTCTTCAATGTCTGGATAAATTTATCGTTGGCCAGAACATCGAGTTTTTGCTGATCCTCGCCCTGAACATTTGTGTCGCCCGCGGCACCGAGGATATCTACCAGACCAGCTTTGTTAACTTCATGGTTTACCACCTTTGCGGCCAGTCGAATCGCATTGAAGAGTTTCGACAATTCCCCGGAGGTGTATTGAAATTGTGTCTGTTTCTCAATAATAAATTCACCCAGGGTACTATTTTTTGAATGCATCAATAAAGCTTGTTTTATTTACCCGCAAATATCGGTTATTTTGTGAAACTAAAACGTTTTCGTAAGATCAATAGTTTCTTAATATATAACTTTGTGTTTTATTTATAACAAATGGATTACTGTATACGTGAAGCCCTCAAAGAGGATATGCCCAGGGTATTGGAATTGATCAAAGAACTGGCTCAATTCGAAAAAGAAAAGGATGCCGTCGAGCTAACTGTTCATGACCTGGTTCGGGACGGATTTGGAGAACGGCCTCTGTTTCACTGTTTTGTTGCCGATGTTGATGGCGTAGTTGAGGGAATGGCACTGGTCTATCCCAGGTATTCTACATGGAAGGGACCGGCGATACATTTAGAAGACCTTATTGTTGCAGATCGGATGCGGGGTAGCGGCCTCGGGACGGCTCTTCTTAACAAGGTGATAAAATACGGACATAATTCGGGCGTTAAACGTATAGGATGGGAAGTGTTAGACTGGAATGAACCCGCCATCCGATTTTATGAAAAAAAGGGGGCAAGAGTGCTGCGCGACTGGGATGTGGTGCAGCTCGATGAAGGCGGTATTCTGCATTATATAGAAAACATATGAGGGTATACAAATTTGGGGGAGCTTCTGTAAAGGATGCCGAAGCGGTAAGGAACCTGGAACGGGTTCTTACCCTCACAGGTGTTAAGGAAACTTTTGTGGTGATCTCTGCCATGGGCAAGACCACAAATGCGATGGAGGATATAGTGGACGCTTATTTTGGCAGGAAAGATAAAATGGCTGAAGCGATAGAAAAGGTCAGCAGATTTCACCAGGACATTGTAAATGATCTATTCCGAGATGAGAATCATGCCGTATTTGAAGCCGTAACGACCCTTTTTGATGAATTACGTGGGTTTCTGGCCTGGAACAAGTCGCCCAATTACAATTTTGTATATGATCAGGTAGTCTGCTATGGTGAACTTCTCTCAACCGTTATTATCAGTGCTTATTTGAACCAGGTTGGAGTAGAAAACACATGGCTCGATGTTCGCAATCTCATTAAGACCGATGCTAACTATCGGGATGTAAACATAGATTGGGAGCGAACACAAAAGAAGGTTTCTCAAGGCCTCAAAAAGAACAAATTATACATCACTCAGGGATTTCTGGGTAGCGATGACAATAATTTTACCACAACTCTTGGCCGCGAGGGATCAGACTATTCGGCCGCCATTATAGCCTATTGTACCGATGCAGAATCGGTGACCATCTGGAAGGATGTTCCGGGGGTTCTCAACGCGGATCCGAGGCATTTCCAGGAGACCCGTTTATTGGAGAAAATCTCGTATCGGGAAGCCATAGAACTCGCATTTTACGGTGCGTCAGTAATCCACCCCAAAACCTTGCAGCCCCTACAGCGTAAGGAAATCCCACTATATGTAAAGTCATTTCTGAATCCTCAGGATCAGGGTACTATGGTAGGTAAAGGCATGGGCATCGAGCCGGAGGTTCCCTGTTTTATCGTTAAAAAGAATCAGGTACTTATGAAACTTTCTTCCCTCGATTTTTCTTTTATAGTAGAGGATAGTATCGGAGAATTATTTAAACTTCTGCACGACTACCGAATGAAGGTAGATCTGATTCAAAATTCTGCTATCAGCTTTTCGGTTTGCGTCGATAATAGATTTGGTAAACTAGAGGAATTACTTAAAAACCTGGAGGGAAAGTTCAAGGTGGTGCATTATGAGAACGTGTCGCTTTACACCATTCGGCATTTTGATGCTGCAGCGATCGAATCGCTTGAGAACGGAAGAGAAGTACTCCTGGAACAAAGAGGAAAAGAGACAGTACAACTGGTGGTAAACCATTCCTGACCGTTCAATTTTAATCGGTTCTTTAATAAGTGATATGGGCTATTTACCTATCTTTACGCTCTCTATTTTCTACATCTTATGGGATTAGTGAGTGCTAAGGAGGTGGCGAAGGCCATTAAGATCGATCACTACGGTTTTATGGGGACTTTTATGGGTTGGATACTCATGAAGTT
>JBDNAQ010000021.1:0-2539 GCA_039768345.1 Flavobacteriaceae bacterium | reverse complement strand
TCGTTCTTGAGAATAAAATCTCCATTGTTTTGCAATTCACTACCCTCTGCAGAATTAAGGTCGATCGTAAAATCAATTCCGGTTGGAATCTCTATGGGCTCATCTTCCTCCCCTTCACTCGAGCAACCATGAATACAGGGAAATGTGAGCGCAAAGGCAGCTCCTGCCCCCAGGCTTCTTAAAAATTCTTTTCTTTCCATAACTTTTTTTTAGTCGTTAACAATTCATATTAGCCATGTGTTTTCTGGCGGCAAATTGCTTTTGACGTATAGAATTTTCTACCATAATCCGGATAGCAATTACTCTTTTGCCAAATGATGGTGCATACGCCTTAAAAAAGAACGAAATTTTAGCCGGATTCGTATACCTTAGTATACAAAGGTTCCGTAGGGTCCGCTTATGGTTAGTTTTTTACCCTGATATGCCTCTACACGGCCTATTAGCTGGGCTTCTACGCCAAATTCCCTGGAGATTCTGATGACGGAATCGGCTTGATTTTCAGAAAGGTAAAGTTCCATACGGTGGCCACAATTAAAAACCTGATACATCTCCCTCCAATCGGTCCCGGATTCCTTTTGGATTAATCGGAACAAAGGTGGCACTTCAAACAAATTATCCTTTATCACATGAAGGTCCTCGATAAAGTGCAGGATCTTAGTTTGTGCACCTCCGCTACAGTGTACCATTCCATGAATAGCTGAAGGGTTAATTTCGTCGAGCACCTTTTTAATTACAGGTGCATATGTTCTGGTGGGAGACAGTACCAATTTTCCCGCATCCAGAGGGGTGCCGGGTACGGGGTCTGTTAGTTTCATACTCCCTGAATATACCAGTTCATCGGGAACGTTATGGTCATAACTTTCGGGATATTTCTCTTTGAGATAGGCCCCGAATACATCATGTCTGGCCGATGTAAGCCCATTACTGCCCATGCCGCCGTTATAGACGGTCTCGTAATCAGCCTGGCCGTAAGAAGAAAGTCCCACGATAACATCTCCCTCCTGAATCCTGCTATTATCGATGACCGCATCTCGTCTGATTCGTGCGGTTACGGTAGAATCAACGATAATAGTACGTACAAGATCGCCTACATCGGCTGTTTCGCCACCTGTAGAATATATATTCACGCCGTTTGCCGCCAGTTCCCCGATCAGGGACTCTGTACCTTGAATTATTGCTGAAATTACCTCGCCGGGAATAAGGTTCTTATTTCTTCCAATCGTAGATGAAAGGGTAATATGATCTGTTGCCCCTACACAGAGAAGGTCGTCTATGTTCATGATCAAAGCATCCTGTGCTATTCCTTTCCAGACACTGAGATCGCCGGTTTCCTTCCAGTACATATAGGCTAAAGACGACTTGGTACCTGCGCCATCGGCATGCATTACCAGACAGTAATTTTCATCTCCGGTAAGATAATCGGGCACGATCTTACAAAACGCATATGGAAAAAGTCCCTTATCAATATCCTTTATAGCCTGGTGTACATCTTCTTTCGAAGCCGATACTCCCCGCTGACTATAACGTTTGCTTGCCGATTCGGCCATTCTATTTGCTTTTGGACAAAAATAGGCGAATCAGGTTAAAAAGCATATGCCGGTATAGTATTTGAATCAAAAAAAAATTACCTTATGAATAACAATTCCCTATACTTGGCCAGCGGCCAGCTTTCGTTTTGAACAAGTTGTTCTAATTTATCGCTATGGTAGCGTATCGAGTCAAAAAAGGGTCTTACCTCGTCGCAGTATACAAAGGCTTTTTTGTTAAGATCTTCCATGACGTTGGCGCGCTTTCTGGCTTCAGTCATATCATCGGTCTTCTTTTTTATATCTACCAGGTGCTCTGAAATCTGCTCGATAATCGAGAGGAGTCCGCCTGCATACTTGCTATAGGCTGCACCATAGATTTCTTTCAGTCCGGTTACATTTTCAATCAGTATATTCTGATAACCGATGGCAGCCGGAATTATGTGATTATACACCAATTCGTTATACACCCGGCCTTCGATCTGGGTTTGCAGAATATAAGTATCGAGTTCTATCTCAAAGCGTGCTTTGACCTCTATTTCGCTCATTACCTCAGTGCTGGCAAATAGTTCCAGGCTTTTTTTTGAGGTAAGCACCTGCAGGGCCTGAGGGGTGGTCTTGTTATTGCTAAGTTTTCGCTTTGCCGCCTCTGCTTCCCATTCACTGCTGTAACCATCACCATCGAAGCGGATACGTTTAGAAGCTTTGATATATTCCCTTAGTACATTGAAAACCGCCTCGTCTTTTTTCAGTTTCTTTTTGTTGATCAATGCATCCACTTCTTGTTTAAATTCCCGAAGCTGTTTCGCCACAATCGCATTAAGTACCGTCATCGGTTTGGCGCAATTGGTCCTGGAACCCACGCCCCGGATCTCAAATTTATTGCCGGTAAAAGCAAAAGGCGAGGTACGGTTCCTGTCGGTATTATCAAGGAGAATTTCGGGGATCTTCCCTACCACGTTTAATTTGAGTTCTGTCTTCTCTTCCGGGGAGAGTTTACCCTGAGAAACGCC
>JBDNAQ010000210.1:0-9762 GCA_039768345.1 Flavobacteriaceae bacterium | reverse complement strand
TCACGATGGAGGGAACGAATTATCTCGATAAAAATTCACTTCAGCTCGATGCTGATATGGAGATCGATCTGGAAGAGCAGCGCTATACTTTTAAAGAAAACCAGGCAATCCTCAACAGGTTGCCATTGACATTTGAAGGATTTGTAAGAATCCTGGAAGAAGGTCAGGAATTGGATTTGAAGTTCAAGACTATCAACTCGGACTTCAAAAATTTTCTGGCGATGATCCCTGAAAAGTATTCGAAAGACATCACCGAACTGGCAACGGAGGGCAATTTTGAGCTTAGCGGTCATTTCCGTGGTGAACTGAACGAGGAAACAATTCCGGAGTTTAATATCAGAATGATAGCTCATAACGCCTCCTTCCAATATCCACAGTTTCCAAAAAAGGTGAAGAATATTGAGATCGATGCCCTGCTCGAAAATTCCACGGGGAGATCTGAAGATACTTCCATCAAAATTGAACATGCTGGCTTTCAAATAGATAAGGATGTTTTTGAACTTCAGGCGGTACTCACCGAACTTAACGGCAATACCGGAGTGGATGCTCATGCCAGCGGGAGCATTAACCTCGATAAGCTATCTCAGGCATATCCAATGCCGGCATCAATGGTCTTAGGAGGAATATTATCGGGCGAGCTAAGCTCTGCTTTTACAAGAGATGATATTGAGAAGGAAAATTATAAAAATATTACACTTAACGGTGATCTTGAGCTCAGAGGGCTCCATTATAACTTCGATGCGCTCCCGAATCCGATCAAAGTTCATACCTGCAAAGCCGAATTAGGGCCAAAGACCATCGATATAAAAGAATTGGCCGGGATAACGGGGTCGACTGATTTCAGTGCTACAGGAACACTCCGAAATGCACTGGGATATATATTTAATGATGAAGTACTGAAAGGAAATTTTGAGATGAGATCGAATGCCTTTGTGGTTGCCGATATCGTCCGCGCGGAACAAACTGAAAGTTCTTCGGCGGTTGAGGAAGATTCGTTCAAGGTGCCTGAATATTTAGATCTTACCCTGAATGCATTAGTAGGGAAGGCCGTATATGACAATATTGTGATGTACGACCTGTCTGGTATACTCAGGATTCGCGACCAAACGATTAGTTTTAGTGAAATTTCCTCGCGTATGCTCGATGGTCGACTGCAGCTTGATGGCATGCTCACAACCAAAGATCAGGCACCCATGTTCAACATGTCGATCGATCTATCCAGACTTAATATCGGTAAAACGTTTGAAGCCATAGAACTGGTTCGTCTGCTGAGTCCGGCTGCAAATATTCTTGACGGTCGTGTAAATTCCAAGATCAAATTATCGGGTGGTCTGACCCAACAACTCGACCTGGATCTGAGTACTCTTTCAGGTGATATGCTGGCCGAGATACTTACCGCCGAGATTCGGACAGAGAATTCAAAAGTCACCAAGCTCCTGGATGATAGATTGGGTTTTCTTGCATTAGATGAGCTTGATCTTAGCGGATTAAAAACGGCTTTAAAATTTGAAAATGGAAAGGTAAATGTAGAACCATTTAAGTTGCGCTATAAAGATATCGATCTTATGTTCAGCGGAGGACACTCGTTCTCTAAAGCCCTGGACTACAAGCTGACTCTGAATGTACCCGCAAGATATATGGGTGAAGATGTTAATAAATTATTGGCGGGAATAGGGGATGAGTCCTTAAAAGAATTAACCGTCCCTGTGGTGGCCAATCTGAAAGGTTCTGTAACGGATCCGGAGATCAGCACAGATCTGAAGTCACAAACCAAGGTGCTGGCAGATCAATTGGTTGATATTCAGAAAAA
This sequence comes from Flavobacteriaceae bacterium, assembly GCA_039768345.1. GTDB lineage: Bacteria > Bacteroidota > Bacteroidia > Flavobacteriales > Flavobacteriaceae > JAHEJJ01. Next base: position 7,952 of record JBDNAQ010000210.1, on the reverse strand, counting down.
GAAATACATCGATAAGGGCAAAAAGGAATTAAGTGGAATAATCGGCGGGGTATTGGCCGGATCTTCAGCAAACAACACCAATGACAGTACTAAGGAAACCGATGCAGGAAATCCTGTCATTGGATCTGGTAGTACTAAAACCGATCAGATCGATAGTACCGGATCGGTTACGGAAAAAGGCTCGGAAGAAGAGAATATCAGGGAGGCTGCGAAAAATATCCTCGGCGGGCTGCTCAAATCGAAATCCAAATCGGTCACTGCCAAAGACACGGTCAATTGACCGTAAGACTTACTACATGGCCTTCATTGGCGCGCACGTTAAAGACAGAGTTATCATTAAAAATCAGATACTGACCTTTAATGCCTTTCAGTACTCCTCCGAATTCCGGATTTTTTTGGAGATTCAAGCTTTTTACCTTTTCAGGATATTCCAGGACAGGAAATTCTATGTTTATTTCGCTTCTATTATGGAGATAATAAGGGGCTGCTTCATCAGGCACATATTCGGCTAATTTATCACGCCAGGCGGTCAGATCCTGGTCTACAACATCATTGGTGAGCATCTTCCTCCAGTTGGTTTTATCGCTTAAATGAGATTTGAGCGCAACTTCGGTAACCCCTGCAAGGTAGCGATTGGGTGCCTCCAGGATCTCAATCGCCTCGTGAGCTCCCTGATCGATCCATCGGGTGGGAATCTGAGTTTTACGGGTTACACCAACCTTTATATTACTGGAGTTGGCCAGATATACAATATGAGGCTGAAGTTGTACTTTCTTTTCATATGCAAGATCTCTGTCTTCCTTGTCGAGGTGAGCTGTACTAAGCTCGGGTCTCATGATCCAATCACCTGCAGCCGGGTTCTCGAAAAAACAAGAACGACAGAATCCCTGACGGTAAATAGGTCTGTCTTCTCCACAGCTAAGGCACTGGTATTTTAGAAAACGGACTTGTAATTCTCTGTTGAGTACCTGATTTATGTTGAGGAAATCGCCTTCAAACAACATGTAATACTGTATCGGGCTGGCCAGTTCGGTTTGCATTTTTCTCAGTACCCCCTGAAACTTCATCTTGCTATTTTTAAGGATTCTATTTGAAAAAATATCTTAAAGACCTATTTTTAGACGATCCAACCACGGCAAACCATAAATTTTGCAAGTGGTCTCCCGTAACCATAGGGCTAATGGAATTCAGTGGTGTCGTATATCATGAACATCCTGGTTCCGAATAGCTGATGAGTTGGTTGCCGGGTCATAAAGATACCTAAAATGGCCATACCACTATTCAACTCTATCGCATCCTGGCTCTTAAAAAAGAGGTATCATCAAATTGAACTATTTGTAAAATACCCGGCGGAAGTACAGCAGGAAGTATTACAACAATTATTAGACCTGGCCGAAGACACCGAACTTGGCAAACGCTATGATTTTGGCGGGATCAATAATTATAAGACTTTCGCGGAGCGTGTCCCGGTAGTAACCTATGAGGAGATGGAGCCGATTATTGAACGAACACGAAAGGGAGAACAAAATATATTCTGGCCCACTTCGATCAAGTGGTTTGCAAAAAGCAGCGGCACCACCAATTCCAAAAGTAAATTTATTCCGGTCAGCGCTGAAGCCCTGGAAGACTGCCACTATAAATCAGGGAAGGATTTATTGTGCCTGTATCTCAACAATAATGAAAACTCCCAACTCTTTAAAGGGAAGGGGCTTCGATTGGGCGGAAGCAAAGAACTCTATGAAGATAACGGAACGTTTTTTGGCGACCTTTCCGCTATCCTGATAGACAATATGCCATTTTGGGCCGAACTCAGTAGTACCCCCAGCAATAGGGTATCTCTAATGAGTGAATGGGAGACCAAGATGAATGCTATCATCACCGAAAGTATCCAGGAAAACGTCACCAGTCTTGCAGGTGTACCCTCATGGATGCTGGTATTGCTCAACAATGTACTCGAAGTGACGGGTAAAAACGATCTTTTCGAGATTTGGGAGAATCTGGAAGTATATTTTCATGGCGGCGTTAGCTTTAATCCCTATCGCGAACAGTACGAGCGCCTCTTGCCCAAACGAAATTTTAAATATTACGAGATCTATAATGCCTCTGAAGGCTTTTTTGCGATCCAGGATCGGAACCATGCCGAAGATCTGTTGCTGATGCTCGACTACGGTATTTTTTACGAATTTATACCGATGAATTCTTATGGCACAGAAGAGGAACGGGTAATCCCCCTTTGGGAGGTCGAAAAAGGTGTCAACTACGCTATGGTGATCACCACCAATGCAGGTCTGTGGCGATATAACATAGGTGATACCGTTCGTTTTACATCAACAGATCCTTACCGAATCAAGGTCACGGGCCGAACCAAACATTATATCAATGCCTTTGGTGAAGAATTGATCATTGAAAATGCCGAGGAGGCCCTTCGCAATAGCTGTGAAAAAACCGGTGCAGAAATTTCGGATTATACCGTAGCACCTATATACATGGTAGGAAAGGAAAAAGGAGCTCATGAATGGATTATTGAATTCCGCAAAGCCCCGGATGAGATCGAACATTTCACGGAGGAGCTCGATGAAGCACTTAAAAAGCTGAACTCAGATTACGAAGCCAAGCGATACAATAATATGACGCTTACAAGACCGAAAATACATATAGCCCCCGAGAAAACATTTTATAACTGGCTTAAGTCGAAAAACAAACTCGGCGGACAACATAAGATACCCAGATTGAGCAACGACAGGAACTACGTCGATGAATTGCTTCAGATGAACCAATAATTAAGGTTTTTTTAACGCTTTTAACGAAATTGCGGTGCTGATTTTCATCCCACTGAAAAAAGTTGGCATATGGCAGAAAAACTGGTCGTGGTTTCCGACATGTGGGGAACCCAAAAAGGTCTATGGATTACCTCTTATCTCGGGTATCTGCAGCAGTACTTCGATATTGTTTTTTACGATAGCAGGGAGATGGCACAGATAGGAAGTGAACCACTCACTTCTGATCAGGTCTACGCCGCGTTTATCAACGGCGGTAGGGATCGGGCGGTTGCTCAACTGCTTCATAAGGAACAAACCCAAAGTTATTATCTTACATTTTGCGCTGGGGGAACCATTGCCTGGCACGCAGCCTTAATGGGTCTACCCATAAAGTCGCTTTATGCCGTCTCACCTATCGACCTGGAAGATCAGGTCCTGGGACTAGACTGCCCGGTTACGGTATTGCTAGGAGAAAACGACAAAGTGATCGGCACGGATTGGGCTGTACGAACAGGGGCCAGGGTAGAGACTATTCCAAATTTCGGGCACGACATGTACAGCGATGAAAAAATTATTCAGAAAGTGTGTCTGGATCTTTTAGATATCGTCCTCAAAAAACACTATCAGGTTTAAGACACCGCTTTAAGTTTCTTTATCGTCTCGTAAGAGAGCTTGTCTTCTGCATAGGGTTTGGTGACCTTGAAATCTTTTTCCTCCGAACTGGGAAGTTCGAACATTGCATCGGTAAATACGGCTTCGCATAAGGACCGCAATCCTCGGGCCCCTAATTTGTATTCAACCGCCTTTTCCACAATATAGTCCAGGGCCTGTTCGGTGATCTTAAAACTGATTCCATCCATCGCAAAGAGTTTCTCGTACTGCTTGATGATGGCGTTTTTCGGTTCGGTAAGGATGGCCCGCAACGTCTTTTTATCCAGCGGGTTCATATGAGTGAGTACAGGGAGGCGACCTATAATCTCGGGGATAAGTCCGAATTCTTTCAGGTCTTTAGGAATAATGTATTGTAAAACGTTGCTCACATCGAGTGTATCCTCATTTTTGGAAGCGCTGTACCCGATGGCTTGCATGTTGAGCCGCCTGGTTATAATCCTCTCAATCCCGTCGAAAGCCCCTCCGGCAATAAAAAGGATATTTTCAGTATTGACCTCGATGAATTTCTGATCCGGGTGTTTTCTACCTCCCTTCGGAGGAACATTTACCATTGTGCCTTCCAGGAGTTTAAGCAGCCCTTGTTGCACTCCTTCACCCGAAACATCGCGTGTAATGGAAGGGTTATCACTTTTACGCGCAATCTTGTCGATCTCGTCTATAAAGACAATACCGCGTTCGGCCTTTTCAAGATTATAGTCGGCAGCCTGCAACAACCGCGTAAGAATACTTTCGACATCTTCACCCACATAACCGGCTTCTGTTAGAACAGTAGCATCTACTATAGCCAAGGGCACATTGAGCATCCGTGCAATGGTTTTAGCCATTAGGGTTTTCCCCGTTCCGGTTTGGCCTACCATTATGATATTACTCTTTTGAATCTCTACATCATCATCTTTGGCATGAGGCTGTAATAATCTTTTGTAGTGATTATATACTGCTACCGATAACACCTTTTTTGTTCTTTCCTGACCGATCACATAGGTGTCGAGGAATTCCTTTATCTTTTTTGGTTTCTTCAGGATAAGTTCAGAGGAGAGATCATCGGTTTTGGACTGCCTCGATTCCTCAGCAACAATACCGTGTGCTTGTTCGATACAACGATCACATATATGGGCATCCAAGCCTGCTATGAGCAGGTTGGTCTCAGGTTTCTTCCTTCCGCAAAACGAGCATTCAAGGTTTTCCTTGGCCATAATACGCCTTCTCTGATTTTATAGTATAACGGAACTATCTGGATTTTGGTTTACAATCGTCCAGATTTGCCCTATGGTCTTTCTTAATCCGAATCTCTCTCGAGGATCTCATCGATCATACCGTAATCTAACGCTTCTTTGGCGGTCATCCAGTAGTCCCGGTCGCTGTCCTCATAGACTTTGTTGAATTTCTGACCTGAATGGTTAGCGATGATCTGATACAATTCGTCTTTGATCTTTACAACCTCCTTGGCTGCAATTTCGATATCACTGGCCTGACCCTGGGCACCAGACATCGGCTGGTGGATCATTACCCTGGAGTGTTTCAGACCACTGCGCTTACCTTTTTCACCAGCACATAGCAGTACAGCGGCCATAGATGCTGCCATACCTGTACAGATAGTGGCTACGTCTGGTTTTATAAATTGCATGGTATCATAAATCCCCAAACCGGCATATACGCTACCACCGGGAGAATTGATGTAGATCTGGATATCTTTGGAAGAATCTGCACTGGCGAGGAACAACAATTGGGCCTGAACTATATTCGCAACCTGGTCGTTTACCCCGGTTCCAAGAAAAATAATCCGATCCATCATCAACCTCGAAAACACATCCATAGCAATGGCATTAAGCTGTCGTTCCTCGATGATATTCGGGGTCATATTAACAGGGTACATGCTGCTGATGACTTTATCGTAGTACAGGCTGTTTATGCCCTGATCTTTAATAGCAAAATCTTTGAACTCCTTGTCGTAATTCATACGTAGCGATAATGATTTTAAAAAAAGTTGCCGAAAAATCGTTTCGGCCCGGTAAAGATACTCAATTTTTAGCGTTTGGATCCGCCATTTAAGTACACTCAACGGATTAATATAAATGTTTACGGCCGCGATATTATGGTCATAATTGACGCATGCAATCCTTAACCATATACTTCTTTTATGAAATTATCATAAGTAACCTCTTTTGCCTTTAAATTGGCCTCTTCCTTGTAGAGTTTTAATAGCTTTTGGCTCATGAGTTGTTCAGAAAGCCGCTTCACTTCATCCTGATTACTCATTATCCGCATGGAGATTTGATCCAATTCCTCCTCCTTTGGATTCATTTGACCATACTGTGCCATTTGTGTTTTGATAAAGCCTTTTGCAAAATCCTTTAATTCCTCGAATTCAATTTCTACTTTATGCTCTTTAATTATTTTTCCTTCAATGAGCTGGTAGCGGAGACCTTTTTCAGATTTTTCGTATTCATCGTTGGCTTCTTCATCTGTTAAGGCTTTCTCACCAGTAAGCTGGATCCATTTTTTTAGAAAGTCGGCCGGCAGATCAAAATTGATCGTTTCGATCAATCTCTCGGTTACATCATTCAGCAATTTTTGATCTGATTGTTGTTCGAACTGTTTTTCAGCATCTTCCTTTAGCCGGTCCCTCAATTCACTTTCAGAAGTGATTTTGCCTTCACCAAAGAGTTTATCGAAAAGCTCCTGATTTAATTCTGCAGGAACCCTCTCGTTGATTTCGCTGATTTCAAAGGTTAAATCACAGTTCAGCGTATCGGCTTTTTCACGTTCAATACCCAGGGCTGCCGCCAACTGGAAATTTTCTTTAAAAAGCCCTTTGCTTTTTAAAACCACCTTTTCGCCGGGTTTTTTACCCAATAGGCTGTTGAGCGCCTTTTTACTCTTAATATTTTCGAGCTCTACGATCGTTTTATTTTCAATTTCTTCGGCCTCATTGATAAAGATTCCACCCACTTCATTCTGGGCTGCCACCTCGGTTTTTGAGATGATTTTACCGAATTGCTTTCGAATTCGATCGATCTGTTCATCAACCATTTTTTTATCGGCAACGATCTTGTAGTGGGTTATGGCCTTTTTTGTTTTCAGCGTAACTTCAAAATCGGGCGCCAGCCCAAGTTCAAATTCAAAGGCAAAATTCTCGGCCTCCCAATTAAAATTATCTTGTTGTTTGGGCAAAGGATTACCGAGTACATCGAGTTTTTCTTCTGTGAGATACTTGTTTAGATTATCCTGCAGTAATTTATTAACCTCATCTACCAGAACGGCTTTTCCGTATTGCTTTTTAATAAGGCCCATCGGCACCTGACCCTTTCTGAAGCCAGGAATATTAGCCTGCTTACGGTAATTTTTGAGGATTTCCTCTACTTTGTCACTGTAGTCTTCTTTCGTTATTGCAACAGTCACCACGGCATTTAATGCGTCTATCTGTTCTTTTGTTATCTGCATTTCTATCTCTTATTTTGCTTGAATAAATAGCATGCAAAAGTAGAACATTTTCCGTTGTCGGGCAAGTTTTGAGAATCCGCGGGAAGACCTTGATCTAAGTGTTTTTCTCTTCTTTCAGAAAAGAATAGAAAATCGACTGGAGAAAAGAGAGCAATAAACTGAAGAGCAGAGCCCACCAGATACTTTGCACCTGAAAGCCATCGATCAGGCCGTCGGCCATTAAAATGATAAGAGCATTGATGATCAGGAGAAACAAACCCAATGTCAGAATGGTAACCGGCAGGGTTAATAAGATCAGCAAGGGTTTTACGATAAAGTTTAACAGGCTGATAATTATGGCGACAATAATAGCGGTGGTATAAGAATCAACACCTATTCCGGGCAATATCTTGGCGAGGATGACAACAGCCAGTGCGCTGAGTAAAATTCTAAGGATAAGTTTCATCAAATTATTATTAATTAAACAAAAAAGGCGCCGGATTCTCCGACACCTTTAAGTTATAAATATTCTCAATTAATTCACGTATAGCCCTGTAAAATTGAGTGGTTCTACACCAGGCAGGTTTGAACCGAATTCGGCATTGATCGCGTCGATAAAAAAGTTCGCCAACAGGGCATGACCTCGCGGTGATGGATGAACACCATCCAGCGAGAATCCTCCTCCGGTAGCATAGGTATCGGTTACCACACTTCCGTCGTTGAGTGTAATGCCATTAGCGGCGATTTCATCGAGAAAGGCCTTAGCGTCGACCAGTACGAGGTCGTACTGTGTGGCCAGTGCGGCAATCGTTTGATTATAGGCAGCCTGAGCTGTAGCAATAGCATCTTGCTCTTCAGGGGTAAGCACCCATTGATCGGCCAAAGGAACGGCTACGCCATTTATTGAGGTAGGATCATTGGGATTGGCCAGGGTACCGATAATGGTCTGAGAGGTAAATACCAGAAGGTCATCTGCGGTGGCCTGTCTCATATTGATCAGGGCCGGATTTACACCGGTAAGGTCTGTAAGGTCCTCATCGATCAATACCACTGCATTGTTTTCTCCTTCTGCAAATGAAATTGTTCTACGGTCTGCTTCTT
>JBDNAQ010000209.1:0-4088 GCA_039768345.1 Flavobacteriaceae bacterium | reverse complement strand
GGGATCATGATCTTTTGCAGCGGTTGCCTTACTTTTATTTTTTCTTTTTGGCGAATGGAGAGGACCAGAGAAGAGATCGATTGAGCCTTTTGCATCTTATGTTCCAACTCTTTATTGATCATCCCGGCATCTGCAGTGGGAAATTCTGCAAGATGCACACTCTCAAAATCTTCTCTATTGGTGGTTTGCGAGAGATTTCTATACAGCATTTCCATAAAAAACGGAGCCACCGGGGCAGAGAGTTTAGCCACGATCTCCAGACATGTATATAAGGTCTGATAAGCAGAAATTTTGTCGTGTTCATAGCTGCCTTTCCAAAACCTTCTTCTGCTTAGTCTAACAAACCAATTGCTCAGGTTTTCCTGTACAAAATAAGAGATCGCCCTGGTAGCGCGGGTGGGTTCATATTCGGCATAAGCAAGGTCTACCAAACCGATAAGCGTATGCAGTTCCGAAAGGATCCATTGATCTATTTCCGGCCTGTTGTGAAGCGGTATTTCCTCTTCTGAATAATTGAACTTATCGATATTTGCATAAAGGGCAAAAAAGTTATATGTATTGTATAATGTGCCAAAGAATTTTCGTTTTACCTCAACAATACCATCGATATCGAACTTGAGATTATCCCATGGGTTGGCATTGGAAATAAGGTACCATCGGGTGGCGTCTGGACCGTGCTCCGAAACGGTCTCCAGTGGATTGGCCGCGTTACCCAATCTTTTAGACATCTTTTTCCCTTCCTTATCGAGTACAAGTCCGTTGGAAACCACATTTCGGTAGGCTACGGAATCGAAGACCATAGTAGCGATAGCATGCAACGTATAAAACCATCCGCGTGTCTGGTCTACTCCTTCAGCGATGAAATCGGCCGGGAAGGTTAAATTTTTGTCGATATAATCTGCATTTTCAAACGGATAGTGCCACTGCGCATAGGGCATTGCACCACTGTCGAACCAGACGTCTATCAGATCGGTTTCTCTTTGCATGGGTTGGCCTGAAGCAGAAACCAGAATAATTTTATCGACAATATTTTTATGGAGATCGATTTTTTCGTAATTCTCATCCCCCATGTCTCCGATTACAAAATCAGGGAATATATCCTCTTCCATAAGGCCTGCCGCTATCGATTTCGACATTTCGGATTTAAGTTCTTCCACCGAGCCTATGATCTTTGCCTCCTTGCCATCGGCCGTTCTCCATATCGGGAGCGGAATACCCCAAAAACGGGATCGTGACAGATTCCAGTCGTTGGCACTGGCCAGCCAGTTACCAAACCGGCCTTCACCTGTTGCCTTTGGTTTCCAGTTGATGGTTTGATTCAGCTCGTACATCCTATCTCGCTTTTCGGTAACCTTGATAAACCAGGAATCCAAAGGGTAATAGAGAATAGGCTTATCGGTACGCCAGCAATTAGGATAACTATGGAGATATTTTTCTACTTTGAAGGCCTTGTTCTCTTCCTTGAGTTTTATGGCAATCTCAACATCTACAGAGCGTTCGGGCGCCATCCCCTCCTCATAATATTCATTTTTCACATACTTCCCGGCCAACGGGCCCATCTCCGGCCTGAATTTCCCCTGGAGATCGACCAGCGGAACGGGATTGTCATCTTCGTCCAGGACTAACATTGGGGGTACTTGCGGACTGGCCTTTTGAGCCACCTGCATATCGTCTGCTCCGAAGGTGGGTGCCGTATGCACAATGCCCGTACCATCTTCAGTAGTTACAAAATCTCCTGAAATCACCCTGAATGCATTTTCTGCATTTTGATAGGGCTTTGCATAATCAAGTAATTGTTCATACCTGATCCCGATTAATTCGGATCCCTTGATAGTTTCAAGGATCTGATATGGTATTTTCTTATCGTTCTCCTTGTATTTTGCGAGATCGTTGTTTTCGTTTACTTCTTCAAACTTTCCCGTAAACTGATGTTTTATCAGGTTTTTGGCCAGGATCACCGTCGTGGGCTTATAGGTATATTGATTATATGTCCGGATGATCGCATAATCGATCTTGGCGCCAACGGTCAGTGCAGTGTTCGAGGGTAAGGTCCAGGGTGTGGTTGTCCAGGCCAGGAAGAATAATTCTCCTTCCAGGGCAGACAAACGAGGTGGCAAACTTTCTTCCACAATCTTAAACTGAGCTGTTACGGTTGTGTCTGTAATATCCTGATAGGTCCCCGGCATATTTAGCTCATGAGAACTCAGGCCCGTTCCTGCCTTAGGCGAATAGGGTTGAATCGTATAACCTTTGTATATGAGCCCTTTGTCGTAGATCTGTTTCAACAGCCACCATACGGTTTCCATATATTTGGGCTTATAGGTAATATACGGATCGTTCATATCTACCCAATAACCCATCTTCTCGGTCATGGTGTTCCAGGCATCGGTATAACGCATCACCGCTGTCTTACAGGCTTCATTATAATCTTCGATGCTGATCTTTGTCCCGATGTCTTCTTTGGTGATACCGAGTTCTTTTTCCACACCGAGCTCAACGGGTAAACCATGAGTGTCCCATCCGGCTTTACGCTTTACCTGAAAGCCCTTCATGGTTTTATAGCGGGGAAAGATATCCTTAATGGTACGTGACATCACATGGTGAATTCCAGGCGCTCCGTTAGCCGAAGGAGGACCTTCATAAAAGACATAAGATTCTTTGCCCTCTCTGGAGGTAACACTTTTTTCGAAGATGTTTGCCTCCTTCCAGAATTGCAGGATCTCATCAGCTATTCCTGACAGATCCAGATTTTTATATTCTTTAAACTTCATATCAACGGATGGCTGGGACAAATTAAGGCTGCAAAATTAATGATTTCTATTGAAATCACGGCGCTTTTCTATAGCGGGAATGCTGGTAAGATGGGAAGTTTGCCAAGAGTACGGGCGTAGGATCCATTCCGATCCATCACAAGCTGATCCCCAGGCCCAGTATGAAGTTAATACCAGGTCCTGCAATACCTGAAGAGTAGGGTCGATATCGCTGATCGGTAATATTCTCAATATTGAAATTTGCATTAAGGTTTTTGCTGATTTGATACTGAGATCGAAAATTCAGGGTGTACCAAGATGGGGAAAAAGGGTTTCCGTCCGCATCAGAGTCGTATAAAAAAGGTTTATTCCTTTCAGACAGTGCAAGATTTTCGAAGGGTATCTCACCATTGAAGTTTACAAAAAGATCGGCCTGTATTCTTTGATTTTTCCAGAGGACATGAAGATCCCCGAACGAAGGAGCTACATGCCTCACAGGAAGGGCCACTCCAGAATCGTCTTCTTCTGTGCCATCGGCAAGTGTATAATTGGCCCGCACGGACCAATGCTCGGTCACGAAGGCTTCAAGACCCAGCTCGATACCATAAACATAGGCCTTGGCGGCGTTCTGGATAGCCTGAACATCTGAGAGTTCGCCATTGTAAATGATCTGGCTCTGCCCATTAAAGGTAAAATCTCTTCGTACCAAAGCATTATCCAGGTAAGTGTAGTAGGCGGCTCCTTTTAGAACCAGTTTATCTTTAAAATTTTTACGGATCCCCAGTTCTGCATTGTAGGCATATTCAGGTTTCAGATCCGGGTTTGGGACTACCACAGACCCAGGTTCCGAATCAAATACCTTTCCTATGTCATCGATATTTGGTGATCTGAAACCACTTGATCCATTAACTGTGATTTGCAAGCTCGCCTTTGGAAACCAACTAAACCCTATACTTCCGGTAAGTGCCCCATTATCGCTCCGAGTACTCGTAAATGGGAAGGGATAGAAACTGTTGTCAAAATCGGCAGCGAGCCATATATGATTATATCTCAAACCGGAAAGAAGTGTGAAATTAGGTTTGGTCTTATACTCCGCACTGATATAGGCTGCAGCCGATTGCCAGGTAGAGCCATCAGGGTAACGGGAAGGGGCATCGGACACCGTACCACTATCAATGTTTTGCTGTGAACCATCAGATCCCACTTTATTAAAGATATATTCCAGACCGTAGTACATTCTGAGATCACCCATTTTCTTATTCTCAAAATCCAGGTTGGCCGACAAGGCGTCCACATTCTCCTCGGTGGTAAACCGATCAGGATCCTGAAAATTTCGAT
>JBDNAQ010000020.1:0-21096 GCA_039768345.1 Flavobacteriaceae bacterium | reverse complement strand
TTGATTTAGATGGGGCAAGGGCAAAACGGATTATCAATCACCATATCCTGGAGGAGATCGCTTCCAGGACATCGTTGAAGATAGATTTTGGTGGTGGCCTCAATTCAGAGGAAGACCTCGAAATTGCCTTTAACAGTGGGGCGAAGCAGATTACCGGTGGAAGCATTGCCATTAGACGTCCTGAAGTCTTTACAGACTGGTTAGAGCGTTTTGGGCCGGAAAAGATCATTCTTGGTGCCGATGCAAAGCAGGAGAAGGTGGCGATTTCGGGTTGGGAGGAAGATACCAGGATAGACCTCATTCCTTTTATCGAATCGCACAGGAAAAAAGGAGTTCGATATGTAATCTGTACCGATATCAGTAAGGATGGGATGCTTGAGGGCCCGGCAGTAGACCTGTATAAAAGGATACTGGATAAAACCAAAATAACCAAGACTACCATCGGTATGAGTGGGGTGGAAGACAAAGAGATTCCAGGGATAAATCTTATTGCCAGTGGCGGTATTTCAAGCCTTGCAGACCTTGAAGAATTGAAACGGATTGGTTGTGAAGGTGCTATTCTGGGAAAAGCGATCTATGAGAACAAGATTGCACTGAAAGAACTCGAAAAATTAATTCTAGGACCATGAGTAAATATCAAACAGTATGGCAGGAAGATTTTGTAAAGAATGCAAGCTACAGGATCGAAGAGAGTTTAAGAATGATACGCAAAAGTCTCGATAGTCTTCAAGAAAATGATATTTGGTTGCGTCCTAATGAGGTTTCGAACAGTGTGGGCAACCAAATACTACACCTCTGCGGCAATATGACACAATATGGCATTGGGTCACTCGGCGGGCATCCTGATACACGCGAGAGGGATGCAGAGTTTTCTGCCTCCGAGACACATACAAAATCGCAATTACTCGAAAAATTGGAAAAAGTAGTATTACAGGTAAAGGAGGAAATGGAGGCCTGTAGTATTGAAGAATTACTTAGGATAAGAAGTATTCAGGGGTTTAAAATGAGTGGTTTAGGAGTTATTATACATATCGTTGAACACTTATCATATCATACCGGTCAAATAGCTTTCTGGACCAAGATCTTAAAAAATAAGGATTTGGGGTTTTATGACGGAATTGATCTGAACACGAAAAATAGCGAATAAATATGCTAACTAAAAGAATCATACCCTGTCTTGATATAAAAGATGGCCGAACGGTTAAAGGCGTTAATTTTGTAGACCTTCGTGATGCTGGCGACCCGGTTGAGCTGGCTGCCTTCTATGCCGATGCGGGTGCCGATGAGTTGGTTTTTCTTGATATTTCGGCAACGGAAGAGAGGCGTAAGACTTTGGCAGAACTGGTGCGTAAAGTTGCGGAAAAAGTCAATATCCCCTTTACGGTAGGAGGCGGTATTTCATCTTCCAGCGATGTGGATTTACTCCTCCACAATGGGGCGGATAAGATATCTGTAAATTCCTCAGCTGTAAAAAACCCGGATCTTATCGATGAGCTGGTGGCAAAATTCGGATCCCAGTGCATTGTAGTAGCCATCGATGCCAAACAAATTAATGGTGAGTGGAAGGTGCATTTGGTTGGAGGCAAGGTACCCACTGATGTTGAGCTTTTTCAATGGGCCGCAGAAGTTGAGAAAAGGGGGGCAGGGGAGATATTGTTCACGTCAATGGACCACGACGGAACCAAGAATGGATTTGCAAACCAGGCTTTAAGTCGGCTGTCTACCGAAAGGAACATCCCTATCATTGCCTCAGGAGGTGCCGGAACCATGCAGCACTTTGTTGACACTTTTATTGAGGGTAAAGCTGATGCTGCGCTGGCAGCGAGCGTTTTTCATTTTAGAGAAATGGAGATTTACGATCTTAAAAAAGAACTGCAAAAACAGGGTGTACCCGTAAGATTACCGCTTTAACAGATAAATATTTGATGAAAATAATTTGTGATAATGAAAGTTGATTTTAACAAAGATCCAGACGGACTTATACCTGCGATCATTCAGGATATCGATACCAAAAATGTTCTAATGCAGGGCTATATGAATAGCGAGGCACTGGAAAAGACGAAGCAAACAGGGCAGGTGACTTTTTTTAGCAGGTCGAAAAACCGGCTTTGGACTAAGGGTGAAGAAAGCGGTAATTTTCTAGTTCTTCACGATATTTTAGTCGATTGTGACCAGGACAGCCTGCTGATTAGTGCCAGACCCAGCGGACCGGTTTGTCATAAGGGTTCTGATACTTGCTGGAATCAGGAGAATATCAGTAGTTACGGCTTCCTTACAAAGCTCGAAGCCGTCATAGACGACCGAATGAACAATGCGGACAAGGAATCCAGTTATGTGGCCTCGCTCTTTAAATCCGGAATAAATAAGATTGCTCAGAAGGTTGGGGAGGAAGCAGTGGAGACGGTAATTGAAGCCAAGGACCAGGATGATGAGCGATTTCTGAACGAAAGCGCCGACCTCTTGTTTCATTTCCTCATCCTTTTAAAAGCGAAGGGCAAGTCATTGGACGCTGTTGCTCAAATACTTGAAAGGCGTCACAAGCCCTAATTTCCTTAAGTTTTCTTAAAATGGTTTCCTGTATCCGGAAATGCATTATTTTTATGAAATGGCTATGATAAGAAAGAAGGGATTTCATTTTACGAAATACGAAGCTCCGGATCTGTCGCCTTTCGATAAACTGTTTGAGATATTTCAGGAATTGATTACCCATACCTCTGGCGACGTGGATGAGGCGCTGGACTGGCTAAGGGAATTGGATAAGGAATATGATCTGACAGATGATGACTACACCATCGATGATTTTATTGAGGATCTCAAGGCAAAAGGTTATTTGCGTGAAGAGTTCACCGATGGAGGTGAGGAAGGAGATGGCATACCGGGTGAAGGATCATTATCGATCACCGCCAAGATGGAACGAATCATCAGGCAGCGTGCGCTGGAGCAAATATTTGGCAAATTAAGACGGAGCGGGCGTGGTAATCACCGCACTAAAAAAGCAGGTAGTGGCGACGAGCATACGGGCGACTTTAGAGAATATCGCTATGGTGATCCCCTGGAAAATATTTCAATGACCGAAAGTTTTAAGAATGCGCAGATTAACCATGGAATAGACAGTTTCTCGCTTACTGAGGATGATCTGGTAGTGGAGGATACCCATTACAAAGCTCAGATGAGTACGGTTTTAATGATCGATATAAGCCATAGTATGATCTTATACGGGGAAGATCGTATCACTCCGGCTAAAAAAGTGGCGATGGCTCTGGCAGAACTGATCACTACCAGATATCCTAAAGACACCCTTGATATATTGGTGTTTGGCAATGACGCCTGGCCGATTCCTATCAAAGATTTGCCCTATCTGAAAGTGGGGCCTTATCATACCAATACGGTAGCGGGACTTCAATTGGCCATGGATATGCTCAGGCGCAAACGGAATACAAACAAACAAATTTTTATGATAACCGATGGCAAGCCTAGTTGTTTAAGGCTTCCGGATGGTACGTATTATAAGAACAGCGTTGGCCTGGATGATCATATTGTTGAGCAGTGTTATAATATGGCACGACAAGCCCGCAAACTACATATCCCCATCACCACATTTATGATTGCTCAAGACCCATATCTGATGCAATTTGTACGTCATTTTACCGAGGCAAATAAGGGAAAAGCCTTTTTTACCGGGCTTAAAGACCTGGGGGAGATGATTTTTGAAGATTACGAGACCAACAGGAGAAGGAGACTTAAATAGATATAGAAAAATTGCAGATCATATAATAAAGAAGATGAACTTGGATCATACTAAGATAAAAACGCTGGGAGCGCTTCAGAAAGCAGGATACCAGAGCAAAAGAATAAAGGATGAGCTTAGGGAAAACCTCAGAGAGAATATTAAAAACGGCCAAAATAGTTTTGAAGGAGTCTGGGGATATGAACATTCTGTGATTCCCGAATTAGAACGGGCTATTCTTTCACGTCATAATATAAATTTGCTTGGACTGCGCGGACAGGCCAAAACCAGGCTTGCCCGGCTTATGATAGGATTATTAGACGAATGGATTCCTATTGTAAAAGGTTCCGAGATCAACGACGATCCTTTTGCGCCTATTTCCAGGTATGCCAGAGAACTGATCAAGGAACACGGTGCTGAGACACCGATCAGTTGGCTAAAACGGGAAGATCGGTTCTTCGAAAAGCTGGCTACCCCTGACGTAACAGTTGCTGACCTTATAGGGGATGTTGACCCGATCAAGGCAGCTAACCTTAAATTGTCATATGCCGATGACCGGGTGATTCATTTTGGAATGATCCCCCGAGCAAACCGATGTATTTTTGTGATCAATGAATTGCCGGATCTGCAGGCCAGGATTCAGGTATCATTATTTAATATTTTGCAGGAAGGGGACATTCAGATCCGGGGATTTAAACTGCGGTTGCCACTAGATCTTCAGTTTATTTTTACCGCCAATCCCGAAGACTATACCAATAGGGGAAGTATAGTTACGCCGCTTAAAGACAGGATCGGTTCCCAGATCCTTACGCATTATCCCGAAGATGTAGCAGTAGCAAAGCATATTACTGAGCAGGAAGCGCGTTTAGATGATTTTCAAAAAAAGGCGATTCACATTCCGGAACTGGCCAGAGATCTTCTCGAACAAATAAGCTTTGAAGCACGTAATAGCGAATATGTAGACGCCAAGAGTGGCGTTAGCGCACGAACCAGCATTACCGGATATGAGAACCTTATGAGCACGGCTGAACGCAGGATATTGTCTGCCGGGGAAAAGAAAACCAGTGTCCGCCTTAGCGATTTTATGGGGCTGATCCCTTCGATTACAGGGAAGATCGAATTGGTGTATGAAGGAGAGCAGGAGGGGGTCGATACCGTAGCCGGCATACTGATTGAGGATGCTGTAAAATCCCTTTTCGGGCAGTTCTTTCCGGAAATCCGGAAACTGGAGCATAAAGACGCTGCATCGCCTTATGACGAACTGATCCATTGGTTCTTTGAAGGCGAAGGTTTTGAGCTCATGGATGATCTCTCTGATGGGGAGTATAAGTCGAAACTAGATAGTATCCCGGCCTTGAAAGCACTTCTCGATGAATACCAGCCCGATGTTTCCCAGGCTGATCGCTATTTTATGATGGAATTTCTGCTATGGGGCTTGGTAGTACACAAGAAATTAAGCAAACATCGTTTCAGTAGAGGATTGCAATTTAAAGATCCTTATGGAAGCTACATCAGTAAGTTATAGATTGAACTGAAGCCGAAAGTATAGACACAGATTTTAACAGAAAACCCCGGCATATGCCGGGGTTTTTCACTTGCCATAACACAAGAGAATCTTGCTATTGCCAAGAATCTAGTTTATCGTTGATCTGATCAAAATTGAATCTGCCTACTAATTGACGTCGATACCTGAAAGACACCATCGTCAGGAATACTAATAAGACCTGGGAGGATAATATAGCTACGCCAAAAGGTATAAAAGTTTCAGGCATGAAAAAAGCATCGAATTCCGAATAGCTCAATAGAATATAGGCGGTGTCTGTGGCTTTGAAAATATATACTAGTAGAATTGCATATAGAGCGTATTCAAGATTACGAAGTTGATTATTATTAAAATCTTTGTTGTTTACCTTCAAATGCATCGCCTGCAAATACGAGAAGTGGACAATGGTGAGTAAAGGGAAAATATAATTGTCGACCTTGAAGAAATAGAACTTATCTGTGTAGAGACCATAGAAATTCGAAACGATCAGTAAAAACAGAACACCTATTGTCAATATCAAGCACATCTTCCAAGTGGTAGGACGCCATAAATAGTTCATATAAGTAGGTTTCAAGGCTTTGGGGAACCTTTTTTATCAACCTAAAAACGGCGTTGAAAAAATAATATTTGAAAAAAATCGATGAAGCGCATTCAATGTTGAGTAAGTATCAAATCCTGTGGTAAAAGACGTTATGGCGCAGAGCGATCGATCAGAAATTCGCGCTTATTTTCGCAAGAGAGGATAGATCTTGGTATGGGTCAGACTGCGCCATAACCATTCCAGGGGACCATAATAGAATCGTTTCAACCACCAGTTACTGGCCAGCATTTGAAGGGCGATCAACAGCAAGGCCATAAGGAATGTATAGATATTTCGAACTTCCCCCAGATAACCCAGACCCCATCCATATAGAATAAAGGTGCCGATAATGCTTTGCGTCACATAGTTGGTCAGGGCCATTCGACCATAGGGTGCAAAACCTGAGAGGAATTTACTGGCTTTGACCTTGCGGTAGAGCAATACAAAGCCCGCGAGTATGATCCCGGTCATCCCTATATTATTGAGATCTACTGCGCTTAGTCCAAGCATAGCCCTCCAATTGTCAAAAGTGACGTTGGGACCCATTGGGGCAAAGATCAAAGCGGTGAGGCCAATTGATACAACAAATATCCCCAGGGACCACCACATCACCTTTAAGGTGAGCTTTCTTTGCTCCAGGAAATTCTTAAAGAACTCCATTCTGCCGACTATCAAGCCGAACAGGAAAAAACCAAAAGTAAGGTAGCCTCTTGAAAATATGCCCAATTGAAAATCCATCTTCATAAGTTGACCTTCGGTCGCATTCGATTGGAAAACCTGCCATATGCTACCGTTCTTGATAGTTTCATAATACGCGATGATCTCCGGGCTGTTGGGAGAGAATTCCCCTTGCATGAATAGATTGTCCGCTCCGTTAATCGCAAAAACGACATATCTTCCCAAACCGAGAAAAAGAAGTCCACAGATTGCAAGAATATACTTGGTGGGTATCCTGTAAAAAGGTATTAAGAAGAGTCCTAGAACTGCATAAATGGTAAGAATATCTCCCCGATAGAATAGATGATGCACATACCCGATCGCAAAGAGCAATATGAGTCGCCATAGGAAACGCAGCCGGAAATCTTGCCCTTTATTATGGGCACTATCCATTTGAATAAAGAAACTCAGTCCAAACAAGAATGAGAACAAGGCAAAAAACTTACCCCGGAGAAAGATAAATATAAAACCATCTACAATATAATCGGGCAAACCGATTCTGGCAGCTTCCATGGCTCCTTCAGGAGTAGGGGCACCCACGTAGTTCTCCACCATATGAACAACGACGATGCCGGCAAGGGAAAACCCCCTTAGCGCGTCTATAATTGTAATCCTGTCGTTCTTCGGTGTAGTAGTCATGAGTTGGTTTGTTGATCCTTACTGAAATTAGACCCGGAATTATGCCGTTTGTTACAGTTCACCTTCTATATTTTAGTACATTTTGCGGATTACGGATTTCATTTCGGTAGATTTACGAAAATATCGTGTTCATGAAGATGAATTGTTATTTATTCACTGTCCGATATTTGGGTTTTAGATACAGCGGTTGGCAAAAACAACCCAAGCAGAAGACATTAGAGGAAATGCTATTTAAAACATTCCGGTTTGTACTGCCGGATCGTGAATTTAAACTCCTTGGCGCTGGCCGAACCGATGCCAAAGTCTCGGCCCTTGAAGGGGCCTTTGAACTTTTTGTTAAAGGAGACCCTCTCCTTGAGAAAGAAAATCTAAAATCAACATTAAATAAAAACTTACCATCTGATATTGAAATACTTAATATGTATGAAGTCGATGATAAATTCAATATCATACAAAGCAGTAAAGAGAAGGAATATATGTATTTATTCTCTCATGGCGGGAAGAACCACCCCTATAGCGCTCCGTTCATAACCGGTACAGAAGATCAACTCGATATAGACCTGATGAGAGAAGGTGCTGCTCTCTTTGTAGGAACCCATAATTTTAAGGCGTATACAACTGTGGATTCTGAAGGTAAACAGCTGGTGAGAACCGTGAGTTTGTGCACAATTGTACCTAACGAATTTTTACACGCCAGCTTTTTTCCTGACATCAGCTATGCCCTCCTGATCCGATCCGAAGGATTTCTCAGATATCAGGTTCGCATGATTATGGGGGCTCTTTTACAACTTGGGAAATATCAGCTAAGCCTGGAAGAAATAAAAGCCAGTTTAGCAAGAGATTCCGAATTCATGCTCGATACGATAGCACCGGCCTCGGGCTTGCATCTGCGATCAATAGATTTCGGATTCAAGGAGTAAAGAAGAATTTTTGTACATTAATCCCAAAGGTATATCGATGTCCACCTGGTTATACATATTGATCATTGTTCTGGCGATCTACGTTCTTATCAGTGTTTTGTTATACTTTCTACAGGATTACCTGATGTTTAAGCCCGAAAAACTTCCGGCAGATTTCCAATTCTATTACGAACATCAGGAAACGGAAGAATATAACGTGGAAACCCGCGATGGTGCCATTATCAACGGCTTGCGTTTTAAGGCTCAGAATCCGAAGGGAGTGGTTTTTTATTTAAAGGGAAATTCAAAAAGCATAAAGGGTTGGGGAAAGTTTGCGGTCGATTTTACCCGCCTTGGTTATGATGTACTCATGGTTGACTACAGGGGTTTTGGCAAAAGCACCGGAAGGAGAACCCAGAAAGCCGTGAAACGCGATATGCAAGTCATCTACAACAAAATCAAGGAAAAGGTCGATGAAAAATATATTATCCTGTATGGGCGATCATTAGGGTCCGGATTTGCTGCCAAGCTGGCCTCCATGAACGATCCGAGAATGCTTATCCTTGATGCTCCATATTATAGTCTGAGCAAGGTGGCTAAAAAGTTCATTCCTTTTATGCCTTTATCGCTGCTCATCAAATTTCCTATGCCTACCTATAAATGGATGCGTTATGTAAATTGTCCGATTCATATAATACATGGAACCGATGATAGATTGATTCCCTATCGGACAAGTGTTAAACTATCAAAAATAAAGCCTGGAAATACTACGCTTCATACGGTTATTGGTGGAGGACATAAAGACCTCAACAGCTTTGAGTCTTACCATAAGATGTTATATAATATAATTACTACCAAGCCAAAGAAGATAGATATGGAAGGTAGTAGTAATCACCCTAATAATAGCTCGAAAAAAGTCAATGCGTAAGTCCATTCGCGGTGTATACTGGTTGGTTGGAGCCTATATTATATTTACTTCAATGATATATTTTTTACAAGAACGCTTCATATTTCTTCCTACCCGATTACCTCAGCAGTACGAGTATAACTTTGAACATCAGTATTTGGAATTTAACTTGGGTGCGGCAGATGGGGCACAACTCAATGCACTTCACTTCAAGATACCGGATCCCAAAGGGATCATCCTCTATTTTCATGGAAATGCCGGTAACCTTTCGCGATGGGGTGAGATTGCAGGAGCACTGTCCCGGGAATACCAGTACGATGTAGTGGTAATGGACTATCGAACGTACGGTAAAAGCACAGGAAGTCTTAGCGAAGAAGCCTTGCATCAGGATGGACAGTTGTTCTACAACCACTTGCTTGACCATTATTCGGAAAAGGATATTATTCTTTATGGCAGATCATTGGGAACGGGTATTGCGACCCGACTGGCTGCGTTAAACGACCCTGGCAGTTTGATTTTGGAAACACCATATTATAGTCTGCTCGATATAGGCCAGCGCAGGTTTCCCTTTCTGCCGGTTAAATGGCTGCTTAAGTACCAGTTTAAATCATTCGAGTATGTAAAAGACATCAGTTGTCCGGTGGCGGTCTTTCATGGGTCCGATGATGAAGTTATCCCATTAGAATCAGGCAAAAAGCTCTTTCAAAGTATTCCCGGAGACAATAAACAGTTTTTCCTGGTAGACGGAGGACGCCATAATAATCTTTCCGGTTTTGATGCGTACCATCGTGGAATGTATAGGTTGCTCTTAGAAGATTAGTCAAACAGGTCGGAAGAAAGATAACGGTCTCCGCGATCGCAAATTATGGAGACCACCACTCCTTTGTCCAGTGTGCTGATCAGTTTCAATGCGGCAGCTGTGGCACCACCACTGCTCATTCCAGCGAAAATACCTTCTTCTTCAGCAAGTCGCCTGGTCATTATACGGGATTCTTCTTCACTGACCTCAAGAACCTTATCAACTTTCGAAGGGTTAAAGATTTTAGGGAGATACTCCTTTGGCCATTTGCGAATGCCCGGAATACTGGAATTATCACTGGGTTGAACCCCGACAATTTGAACCTCTGATTTTTTTTCCTTTAAAAATGACGAGGTGCCCATGATCGTACCAGTAGTTCCCATAGAGGAAACAAAGTGGGTGACATGACCTTCGGTATCCCTCCATATTTCGGGTCCGGTAGTTAGATAGTGCGCCTTCCAGTTGTCATCATTGCCAAACTGATTCAACATGGTATAGCCTTCATTTTTAACCTTGGCCTCCGCATAGTCTCTGGACCCTTCAATGCCTTCGTCATCGGCAGTAAGCGTTACTTTGGCACCATAGGCCCGCATGGTTTGTACACGCTCTTTCGTGGCGCTTTGGGGCATGACCAACTCGATGTTTAAACGGTACAACCTGGCGATCATCGCCAGTGCGATTCCTGTATTGCCGCTGGTAGCCTCTATTAACATACTTTCCTGACTGATCTCCCCACGCTCCAGTGCAGACTTGATCATGTTATAAGCCGGCCGGTCTTTTACACTGCCACCGGGATTCTGACCTTCCATTTTAAAATAGAGTGCTACCTTGGGATTGGTGTTTAGGACCCTTGACATTACCAGAGGGGTATTCCCAATGAGGTCTAATATGCTATTAGACATGGGGGAGTGTTTTAATCTTGATTTCCGGTGTATGGAATACAGTTGAGTTGGGCGGAACGGAAGCGGTTACCCAGGCATTCCCTCCAATCACAGAATTCTCACCAATTACCGTATTCCCCCCTAAAATGGTAGCATTTGCATAAATAGTGACATTATCCTCGATGGTTGGATGCCTTTTTTTCTTCTGCAGGTTTTTGGTTACATAGAGCGCTCCAAGGGTAACGCCCTGATAGATCTTCACATTATTTTTGATGATCGCCGTCTCTCCGATAACTACCCCGGTGGCGTGATCTATGAAGAATGAATCTCCGATCTGAGCTCCCGGATTGATATCTACGCCGGTTTGACGATGCGCATATTCTGTCATAAGCCTTGGCACCAATGGAAAGCCTTTGTTATACAATTCATGGGCCAGGCGATAGATCGCAATAGCATAAAATCCAGGATAAGCCATATAAACCTCCTCAATTGACCATGAGGCCGGGTCACAATCCGAAATGGCTTCAGCATCAAGATTTAATTTTTGAAGTATACCCGGTAATTTTTGAATATAATTTCCCCAAACCTTACTGCATGGTTTTTCGACGTCCCAACATGCCAGATCCATCAGTTCATCGAATTGTTGCTCCAGTGCATCGAGGTTTTGATCTACGGGTGTTTCGATGTCAAACAAGGTCAAAAATAGCAGATCGGTGAACGATTCTACCTTTCTTTTGAGCCGGAATCTTAGATTCGGTTGCTTTTTGTTTTCCTTTATTTTATCGATAATTTCAGACTTTTCCATGGGCGAGGATTCACATTCAAAAATAGCTATTATTCGAAAGATGCTGTATGCAAAATGGTTAACTTTAGCTTAAATTTTAATACTGGAGCAATGGGTAAAGCTACTATTTCTACAGAAGTAATCGGGTTTTTAAAAGATCTCAAGGCCAACAATAACAGGGAGTGGTTTGAGAAGAACAAATCAAAATTCAAAGAGGTACAGGAGACCGCAAAGTCTTTTTATAATGCCCTTAACGATCGTTTGAATACACATGATGAGATCGAAAAGCTAAAAATGTTCCGTATTTATCGTGATGTTCGGTTTTCCAAGGACAAAACACCCTATCAGCCCCATTTTGCTGGTTCGTTTACGCGGGCAGGAGCGCATAGAAGGGGAGGGTATTACCTCAGAGTAAGACCAGGAGAGTCTTTTATTGCTGTGGGTTTCTGGCAACCAGAACCCAAGGATCTCTTGAGAATCCGGAAGGAACTGGAGCAGGATGCTACGGATTTCAGATCGATTATCGGCGATAACAAATTTGTAAAAATCTGGGGATCACTGGAAGGTGAGGAAGTGAAAACAGCACCCAAGGGTTTTAACAAGGACCATCCGAATATCGATTTGATACGAAAAAAAGGATATATTTTTGTGCGGAACTTTTCCGATAAAAAGGTGGTCTCAGATGGTTTTTTGGATACGGTCGACAAGTCTTTTCAAGCCATAAGACCCTATTTCGACTATATGAGCCAGGTGCTTACCACCAACCTCGACGGCGAATCCTTACTGGACTAACATTAAGGGTTCGAGGATCTGGACCTGATCTTTTAACCTGTGTATTACCATATTCATCATTCTTTTATTGAGTGCCGAGGAGTTAGTGATATAGTATTGATATTCCTCTATGGTAAATTGCCCGATAATCATTCCCTTAAGAGCATTGCGGAACTTTATATCTCTTTGAATGGCATTCTCAATATATTCGAGCCTTTTTTCCGCCTCAAGCTCATAATAAGCGTTTTTATGTTTGGCTGTATAGTTGCAAAATGATGCAATTAAAAGGGAGTTCTGAAATTTGATGATGGGGCGTAAGGTTTTGTTCTGGAACCGCTCATCTTCTGACATATTAGGGCTGATCGTGGCAGTCGGGATCTCCGGTCGGAATTTGAGGAGATCGTCAGATCTGTCGTTCATGACTATGGTTTTGATAAAGTTAAATAGAATCATCTGCTACTGAGGATCCCTGTGCCTAAGTTTTTAACCGGGTTATGAACAGCGCATGTACCGGGTTGTTGTTGTACTAAAATGCAGGATTATGACTCTTAGGATTGTGGATTGTTCTGGCATGGACCGTTAAACTAAGTTTGGATTTTTTAGTTTAAAAAAACCGATGTTGCCATCGGTTTAATTGACCAAACTAATCCCCAATGAGAATTCATTACGGAAAGAACTATAAAAATACAATTCAAAGCTCGAAGCCAGGTTAATAAATCCTGAGCATAATGTTATCTTTTGGTTTCGAAAATGTCAGTATTCCATTGAGCTGAAGCTGGCAAGCCCGGATAACTCATTAGTTACACAATCCGAGCCTCTTGCCAAATTTATTGGAATTATTGCTGTATCAGTAAGTGGCGCCGACTTCGACAAAAGAATTTTTACTGTGCACTCTGGGCGACAAAGGCGATGCCATACAGCAGGTCGACCCCAAATAGAAGAGGGCGAGTTCTTCCAGTTTGTTTACTTTCTTTCCGAGGCGAATATCTTCACCCAATTCAATAGTCCCCACTGCCGGTCCGCCTACAATAGACATGAACCAAACTCTTCCTTTTTCATCGGTAATATCGATATTGTAGCGTTCATTCCTGAATGCGGGTAGTGATGGATCTTGCTTGTATATCCAGGGTCTCAGCACAACCAAATCTCCAGGTACATGCTGAATCCTGGAAATGGTTCCCTCTATCGGGGCGTGAATGCGATGGTAGTTCTTATTATGCAAAAAGACATTTGTAAATGTATATTCAGAAGGTATGGAACCAGGTTCAACGCCAAAAATGGTATTCACAGTCCTCAAATCGCTTTTCACCTTAGAAGTTGTCATCTCGCCTACCTTGGTTTCATCGCAAAGCAGTCCTTCACAGGGCCAAACCCAAGGCTCCTCATTTATGGGCAGCTCCTTGAACTTTCGAATAAAGAAATCCTGAAAACTTTCAAAATCTGACTTTCCGTTTGGTGGTACAAAACCCTCGAGATAATTTTTGTTATTGTAAAAATACCGAACATAGGGCTTGATGATCCATTTGGAAATGGGTTTGTTGTACAGACGGGCATAGACAGCAGAGGTCTTTCGTTGTATATTACTGGGTAGGTTTCCCCAAACCTCCACCGATAAGAATTTGTATAACCTTGCCCGCCAGGAGGGGATACTATATACTGTGAAATACGGGTCGGAATTGTGATAAGCAACACCTTGCATCTGCTGATCTTTTAGATTAATTGATTTTCCGGTAAAATATATACCGAAACACAACTACTCTTTTTTATGATCTGAGCCTTGTGGAAGTCTGCTTTTTCCTTTTGATCTTCCTTAACGGGTTCCGATACCGACATATGGGAAAACAGAAGAGCGATGATAACTTTTACAATGGTTTGCATGATGTTTTTTGATTAGGTGACTTAAATCTATTTTATTTTCAAGCAAAGTGAAAGCCCTTTAAGAAAAGTTTACGGTAAGCTTAACAATTTTTATAGAAGTGAAGATCGGTTCTTAACTGTTGGATAAGACAAGACTTGAGCGCAACCTAAAAACAGGGGGAGTCATCAATGGGCGTCCTGTTAATTAATGAATTAGTGAACCAGCGCTTGCCTTTAATACGTGACTTATCAACTAATAACCATAACTAGAAATGTAAATCTGGGAAGAAGGTTTATATGCTATTTTGGCTGGAAGCAAACTCCTGAACCTCGTCCAGAACCCGTAACAAGTTTCCGCTCCACAACTTTGAAATTTCATCTTCATTATAACCTCTTTTAACCAACTCTACAGTTATATTAAGTGTTTCCGAAGCATCCGACCAACCAGAGATGCCGCCACCACCATCAAAATCAGAACTTATTCCAACATGATCAATACCTATCAGAGCAACCATATAATCGATATGATCTACAAAGTCTCCTACATCTACATCTGGTGGAACATCGGAGCGATTGGTCACCAGTTCATTGGAGATGGATATGATCTGGGGGTAATGATCAAGAAAATCAGTTTGTTCCTGTTCGCTTAAACCCGAGAATTCTGACCAATCGTGCCAGCGTACCCCTAAAGAATCTGACACGCTTTTATATACTGAAGTCATATAAGTTTGCCGCTGGGCACTCTTCTTTTCATCTATATAACTACCTAAAGCCACGGTTTGAACAACGCCGCCATTTTCTTTAAGTAATTTAAGCGATTCATCGTCCATGTTTCTACTGTGAGGACAGAGCGCTCTGGCCGAAGAATGGGAGGCGATTACAGGAGTTTTGGATATCTGCAGTATCTGATCGGTAGCCATTTTTGAGAGATGTGAAACATCGATCATAATACCCAGTCTATTCATCTCAATTACAGCTTGTTTGCCCAATTCACTTAAACCATTATATAACCAATCATTATTCTCTTCACCAGTATGAGAATCACTAAATTGACTGTGTCCGTTGTGTGCGAGGGAAATATAGCGAGCGCCTAATTCATGATAGCGTTCAAACTCACCTAGCTCCAAACCCATTGGGTAGGCATTTTCAACTCCGATCATAGCTACTTTTTTTCCTGATTTAAGGATCCGACGTACATCTGCTGATGTCCGTGCCATTTCGATCTGTTCAGGTGCGATTTCTTCACATAATCGATGTATAGCCTCAAATTTAGCCATTGCATTCGCTTTTGCCTTTGAATAGCCCGCATCGTTCAGGGAATCCTGTCCGGTGTAAACAATCAGCCAACTTACATCGAGACCACCTTCTTCCATTTTGGGTAAATTCACCTGAGTGGGCAGCCGTTGAGTGTAGTTCAGGGTATCGGTGAAATTCTTTACGTCTATGTCATTATGGGTGTCGAGCGTAATGACGTTTTGATGAATTCTTGCAGCGGTTTTTCGAAGTTCTGCCTTATCGTCCTGAGCCCTTTGATTACAGGAAATAATCGATAAAAAACAAATAAAAAGGATGAATGAACGCATTGTAGGAATTTTACACCTACAAATAACGCAATTTGACAACAAAATGCCTCACCTAGGGAACATTTAATTGCACAGGCTCCGCAAAATATGGAGTTTAGTCCTGATCAAAAGCCAATAGCACTGATATAATTAGAGCCTCATGGTTCTCCAGACTATTGTCCTGATCAATTTTGTAACCCAAATCCCACAGGACTATTGAAACCTAAACACCTGCTCAATCAACTCGCAGAACTCGAGAATGCACTTCAGAATTTTTCTTTCGAAGAATTAAGCGCCGGAGATGCCAAAAGGCTTAAAACATCTTTCGATACTTTCAGGAAACAACTGGAAGGCCGAATATTTGGTGAAGATCCGGAATCGGCACCCACACCTTCTCCAAAAACCCATGGGGCCGATACAGAACTATCTGAAAATCTTGAAGCTAAGCTGATCGCCACGGTCAGCCATGAGATCAGAACACCTTTGAGTGGAATAGTGGGTTTTGCTGATCTATTGGGTGAAAGCAAGCTCAATGAGGAACAACAGGATCAGGTAAATGCGATCCGTGCTGCCTCTAAAAACCTGATGGACATCATAAATGAACTTCTTGAGTATTCAAAAATCCTGGCAGGTCTGGAGCACTTTGATACCGTGCCTTTCAATTTTAACGACCTGATAAAGGAAACAGTGTATTTATGTCAAAGCCTAAAACGGGACAAAGAAATTGGATTTAAGCTAGACCAGGATCCGCTTATTCCTGAAATCCTTGTTGGAGACCCGGTAAAACTTTCCCAAATATTGCTAAACCTGATTGGAAACTCGATGAAATTTGTCGAAGAGGGAGGCATTAACTTAAATATCAGCCTTATCAGGGAAAGAGAAGGGCAGGTTTGGATAGAATTTGTCGTGAGCGATACCGGGATTGGTATTTCGGAGGAAGACCTGCAACACATATTTGATTCTTTCCGGCAGGCCAATCAGCAGATATTTTCCCGATATGGGGGAACAGGACTTGGGCTTAATATCGTAAAACAGATTGTAGATAAACTGGGTGGTGAGCTGGAGGTAACCAGCAGGATGGGAGTAGGGTCTACTTTCAGATTCACGGTTCCCTATGCCAAGGGTGGTGAGATAAAACCTTCTGAAGAACCCAATGCTGAATTATCGCCGGAATTGGTTAAAGAAATGCATGTCCTGGTGTTTGAGGACAATCTATTGAATCAGCGATTGATTGAGAAAAGACTTAATTCCTGGGGTGTCAAAACTTATATCACTGAGAATGCGTATTACGGACTTGAAATACTCGAGAAAACCCAAATCGACCTGGTCTTGATGGACCTTCGCATGCCCGATATGAATGGTTTTGAAGTAACCCAACTCATCAGAAATCATCAAAGTGAAACCCTGCGGGAAGTCCCCATTGTGGCACTTACGGCCGATTTTAGCATAGAAGATAAAAAAGAATGTGAGGATCATGGGATCGACGACTATCTGCTAAAACCATATAGTCCGGAAGATCTTTTGTCAATAATGGTCAGGAATAAACGAAGGAATTCCGCAGCGGAGAGAATGGACAGAAACATGGATCAAATTTCTTTGGATCCGGTACCACAAGAGTCCTTGCTAGATCTGGAACCGGCACTGGAAGATTGTATGGGCGATATGGATATGTTGCGCGAATTGATTGTCTTTTACAAACAGAATGCCCTGGAATTTATCGGCAAAGTGAAGATCTACCTACAGCAAGAAGATTACACCATGATCAGAGATGCAGCACATAAGATAAAATGTGGTCTGGCCATGATGCATACCCATAAGCTACATGGTATAGTTGAGCAAATCCATCATAATTGCAAAATCACACAAGACGCGGTAGGGATAGAAGGATTATATAACCAATTTGTTCAGGAATACCGCCAGGTTGAAAAGGCACTCGACATCGAGTTGGACAAACTGGAATCTAAGAGCTAAAACAGATGAGCGACAGGAAAATATTATTGGCGGAAGATGATGAATTGTTGGCCTCACTATTAACCTATCGGCTGCAAAAGGCAGGATATGAGGTAATCACCGTTTATGACGGGCAAGAGGTTAAGAACCAACTGTCGCAGGAGATTCCGGATATCATTGTCAGCGATATAATGATGCCCTATTTCTCGGGTATAGAACTCATCGACTATGTGCGGAACGAACTTCGTTCGGGTGTGCCTATCATCATCATATCCTCTGCCGGAAATGAAGAGAACGTACTGAGTGCCTTTGAACTTGGCGCTAACGATTTTATTGCTAAACCCGTGAGCCCTTCCGAATTACTGGTGCGGGTAAACAGAGAACTTCAAAAAGTATAAAACTAATCGAGCCTTTGCATACATATCAGTGGTCGTTGTTAAACCTACCTAAGATCCATACGGATCTTTTGTGGTATTTAACAATGATCTCATGTGGCCTGGGATTAATCTACTTCATATTTGTTTTTTTCATCAGGAATAAGCTAAGCAAGAAATCAAGAATGGTGGCTGAAAAAAAGAAGGAATTAGCCCCAATGGTAAGTCAGTTTTTGTTTTTTGAACAGACAGCACCTCTCGAAGAAAAGAAGGATTATCTGCATACCAAGGTCGAAATTCGCGAGCTTATTAAGTCGGATTTTAACCGCCTGGTGCTGGCTGAAATACTTCTCGATCTGCAAAAGGATGTTTCAGGGGAGGCCAGGGAAAATCTTTATGAACTATACAAAGGCTTAGGGCTCCACCACGATGCATTTGAGAAATTAAAGAGTCGGAGATGGGAAGTGATCTCTCAGGGTATTCTCGAACTCACCCAGATGAGAGTAGAGGAATCCTATATGTTTATCAGACGTTTCATCAATCATCGGCGGGGGGTGATAAGAAAGCAGGCACAAATCGCCACGGTCACTCTCAAAAATGAAGGGATTGGGTATTTCCTCGACACTTGCAAACACCAAATTTCGGAATGGCAACAGCTAAAACTACTCGACGTACTAAGGAATTTTGATGATTTTGTCCCACCGCGTTTTAAGATCTGGCTCACCTCAAAAAATAAGGACGTTGTACTCTTTGCGCTGCGTCTGATCCGCTATTACAACCAGAACGACGCCAACCAGGCGATAATTCAACTTATTAAACATCGGAACAACCAGATAAAAACCGAAGCGGTACAATGCCTTAAGGAATTCGGGGTGGTAGAGGCCCGTGATACGATCAAAGAGTCATTTCGAAGGAGCAAAGCGGGTATAAAAATTGCTATGCTCGATGCCATCGCAGAATTCGGCGACAGGGATGATATTGAATTTCTAAAGAAAGTAGAGCGTTCAGACGACAATTTCACTGTGCGGAGCAAAGCATTGTCTGCCATAAATACACTGGCGCCTGAGAAGATAATGCCAACAGACGATATAAAGGAACCTTCGTCGGCAGATTTAGCCTTTGCCCAGGCACCAATTTCTGAAGAAAAAGAAGCCAACGAAGTCGATCCCGGTTTAGAAGCTTACGACATAGTTGTCGAAGTTGAAGCCGATGGAGATGACAACGAAGAGGATAACAACATCCTTCAGGGTGAAAGTGAGACTACAGAGGGCGAACAACCCGAAAAAACATCAATGAAAATGGAGGAAGCCATAAAAATTCCTGAACTGGAAGTCGAGAATGAGGAAATTTTCGACCTGTGTGCCAAAGAAGAGTTCAGCGATATTCTCGATGAGGCCAAAGAAGAGGAAGACCCCCAATACCTGCCCTTGCATTTTCTGCCTTTGGTGGAAAGTGAATGGGAAGAAGAATATAGAGAAGTGGTAAGCCCGGAGAGCCCTACAGAAAAAACCAAACCAGTGGACGAGGAAGATAAATTCAAGGAAGACCTCAATGCCATTCTAAATAGATTAGCGATGAAAGACGAATCAAAAAAATCAAAAACCAGTGAGGAAGTCCCCGATTTCATTCCTCTTGTCGTTGAAAGTCAAATTGAAAATCAGGAAGCCGATGAGCTAATTGGCCCTCTCGAAATGGAGGTGATTGCCGAAACCATTAGTACCGAAATCCAAAATGCTACGATTGCCGCTCCCACGGAGCCCACCCCGGCAAAAGTTGATATTCGCAATACTGAAGTGGTTGCAGAGGAGGTGAGCTGGCAGCAGCTCTTGGCCGAAAATGAGATCGATATACAAATCGACCTGGATCAGGAAGTTGAAATTGAGGAGACTCACCATCAGGAATTTCAGGGTTTTAGCATTTTCAGGGAGATGTTCCGGGAATTCGATTCGGAATCAAAACTCATACTACTCGACGAGATACTGGTGGTAGGTGAGTATAAAGAATTATGTTTCCTGGCAACTCTATCCGAGGATCGGGACAAGCGGGTTCGTAAGAAAGCGCTTAAAATTAGGCAAGAACTCGCTTCCAAGCTTGGTGTATCACTCGATAGTACCGTAACAAGTTTAGAAAAGTCGGTTACGACTGAAAAAGAACCAAAGGAATTGCCGGATTCAAAACCAAAGGAGGCCACAACAAAGCTGCCACTCGAATACTGCTTCTTTGAAGGCCCCTTAACAACAATCGATGAAACACAAGCGGTGGTAAGTGATTTAGCACGGCCGAACGGAGCCAGTCAGAATGAAGACCAGGTAGCAGAAGGATAATGCTTAGAATAAGAGATAATTAAATGGATAGCGGACTTTTTAATCTCATACTGGACTATATAAACATCGTCTTTCTGGTGTTTACGGTGGTGCTGTTTTCTTTATTCAGCATAATGGGATATTTATCTACCCGCAACTCACTTCATTATAAGCATAAAAACAGTTTTGGTGATCTCTCTAAGGTAATGGCATCGCCACTGGCCCCGGGGATCACTATAATCGCCCCGGCATTTAACGAAGGCCTGACCATTGTAGAGAATATACGATCCCTTCTTTCATTACAATACGTTAATTATGAGGTTATGGTGGTGAACGATGGCAGCAAGGATGATACACTTCAAAAAATGATCGATGCCTATGATCTCGTAAAAGTTGAAAGGGATATAGACCCCAACTGGCCCTGCAAACCTATTCGGGGTGTCTATAAATCTAAGCATCGGTCATTCTCCAAACTTACTGTTATCGACAAAGATAATGGCGGTAAGTCGGATGCACTGAATACAGGTATCCAACTGTCGGAAATGAAGTATGTAGGCTGTATCGATGTGGATTGTCTGCTATTACCCGACGCTTTGCTACATGTGGTAAAATCATTTTACCAGAGAACACAAAAAAGAGTTATCGCGGTGGGAGGGGTCATCAGAATAGCAAATTCCTGTAAAATCTCAGGGGGCAAACTGGAGGAGATCAGACTCCCCAAAAATTGGCTTGCAAGATTTCAGCTGCTCGAATATACCCGCTCATTTCTATTAGGAAGGATGGCCTGGGGCAGGATCGACAGC
>JBDNAQ010000208.1:0-16417 GCA_039768345.1 Flavobacteriaceae bacterium | reverse complement strand
AGCTTCCCCGATCCCAACGTACATCTGTTTAGTTTTAACAACCCTTATGGCGCTTGCCCGAAATGCGAAGGTTATGGCGACGTCATCGGTATCGACCATGGGCTTGTTGTGCCTAACACCGGCCTGTCTGTATATGAAAATGCCGTTTTCCCATGGCGTGGTGAGAGTATGAGCTGGTACCGCGATCAATTGGTGAACAATGCCTATAAGTTCGACTTCCCCATTCACAAACCGTGGTTTAAGCTTAGTGAATCGGAAAAAGAGCTCGTTTGGTCAGGCAATGAATATTTTGTCGGCATTGATGCCTTTTTTAAGAAACTGGAAGAAAAGAGTTATAAAATCCAAAACCGGGTCATGCTCTCCAGGTACAGGGGTAAAACCCGCTGTAATGCATGTGACGGACGGCGTTTGAGAGAGGAGACCAATTATATTAAACTGGGCGATAAGTCTATTTCGGAGCTTGTGGAACTCCCAATAGATAAGCTTATGGGTTTTTTTGACACTCTTGAATTAAATGCGAACGATAAAAAAATCTCTGATCGACTCCTCAAAGAGATTAGGACCAGGCTTGGATTCCTCAGTAAAGTGGGATTAAATTATCTTACGTTGAACAGGAAATCGAACAGCTTATCCGGTGGTGAAAGTCAGCGTATCAACCTGGCTACTTCACTGGGCAGTAGCTTGGTAGGTTCCATGTATATCCTCGATGAACCGAGTATTGGTCTGCATCCCAAGGACACAGAAAGCCTGATCGACGTGCTCAAATCGCTTAGAGACCTGGGCAATACGGTTATAGTAGTGGAACACGATGAAGATATCATGCGTGCGGCCGATGAGGTCATCGATATAGGTCCTGAAGCAGGCACCCACGGTGGTGAAGTTGTAGCACATGGCGATATAGATGATGTTTTGAAATCCTCCTCTCTTACTGCGAGCTACCTCAATGGACAACTCAATATCATCACTCCGGATTCCCGTCGTACATCTAAAAACTTTATCGAGATCAAGGGCGCCAGGGAGAATAACCTAAAAGACATCGATGTGGTTTTTCCACTCAATATGCTTACAGTAGTAACTGGTGTGTCGGGAAGTGGTAAAAGTACTCTGGTTAGAAAGCTGCTCTACCCTATCGTACAAAAAGAGATCGGCGGTTATGGTGAACGTGCAGGGCAGTACACCGAGTTCGAAGGCAAATTCCAGGCGATAAAGAATGTAGAATTCGTAGATCAGAATCCGATCGGACGCTCGTCCAGATCGAACCCTGTAACCTATATAAAGGCCTATGATGACATTCGAAACCTGTTTGCATCGCAACGATTGAGTAAAATAAGAGGATACCAGGCCAAGCATTTTTCATTTAATGTAGATGGCGGACGTTGCGAAAAATGCAAAGGCGAGGGCGAGATTACCGTCGAGATGCAATTTATGGCCGACGTACATCTGGAGTGCGATACATGCAGGGGTAAGCGTTTTAAAAAAGAGGTTCTGGAAGTACAATTTGAAGGAATTAATATCGATCATGTACTAAATATGACCATCGATGATGCTGTGGAATTCTTTGAAAAAAACAATCAGAAACGGATCGTGGGAAAATTGAAATCCCTGCAGGATGTTGGCCTGGGCTATGTAACGCTAGGGCAGTCTTCCTCTACCCTCTCCGGGGGCGAAGCACAACGGATAAAGCTGGCATCCTTTCTGCTAAAAGGCAACGATAAGGATAAAACACTTTTTATTTTCGACGAACCTACCACAGGTTTACATTTTCATGATATAAATAAATTACTTACTTCCTTTAATGCATTGATCTCCCGGGGACATTCGATAATCGTCATTGAACATAATATCGAATTGATCAAATGCGCAGATTATATTATTGATCTCGGGCCTGGGGGCGGTGAAAAAGGCGGACAGCTTGTTGCCGCTGGCACCCCGGAAGAACTTCTTGAATCCAAATCTTCCCATACCGCCAGGTACTTGAAGGAAAAGCTAAACTGAGTTTACGGATTCCCAACTCTATCTCAGCAGCTTATTTAATAGCAGTTTCCCATAGGTTGAATTATACTATTGAAAACCAATTGTTTACCTTTTTGTAACAATTTGTGGCACGCTAATTGAAAAGCTATAATTGGATGTAAATAATTACTTCTGGAACTAAAAGCAAAATGTCATGAAAAGGATCGTATTTTATTCTGTTATACTCCTGCTGGGCATCACATATGTCCAGGCGGAAGTTGGAAAAGACAACGCAACAACCTACTATACCAATTATGGGAAATCCTTCATATTTGAGGAGAACGGCATTACGTTTTCAGTATATCCCGATGGTGAGTTCGACTTTTACATCAACAATCGTCTGAATGTAGGCGCTTATGTATCTACGGGTGCAGCCAGTTTTACTTTTAATTCGGGTTATAATTACAATGCCTACGTACAATACGATGATTACGGTGCTGTAGTACAGGTAGAGAACGTTCCGGTATATTATGATTATTACGGGCGTGTAAGCCAGATTGGAAATGTCAATATTTGGTATCGCAACAACCGGGTAAGGCGTATAGGTGGTCTAAATGTATATTATAACAATCGTGGGTATTACGACTATTGTACAGGTTATGTCAATGTATATAACAGACATTATGTCTATCGGCCCTATCACCGATTTTTTGTGAGACCTGTTGTTGGATTTTGCCAGGTGTGGACTAATCCGTACCGCAGATATTACTACCCTACTCGATACACCTATTACAGCCCATATTATCACAATTACAGGAGGGCGTATGCGAGAGTAGGTAGGCCGTATCATCACTATAAAAAAGGCCATCACAGGTCTAATATTTACAGGAACGACCGAAGAGTAGCCGTGAGGAAAAACCATGGCAGAAACGAATATGGTCATACCAGAGGAAATGTTCGATATGCGGATAACCATAGAACTGGTGCAAGGAATACCGTACGTAAGAACAGTGCAATAAGGTCATCCAATGGTAACAGGACCAGTACAAGCCGTGCTAAGCTAGCACGGAATTCTGATCAGAGCAGGAATACTGTACGCAGATCAGTAGCCACTCGTGAGCGTCCTCAGACCAGGAGTATTTCAGAAACGACAAGGCGAAGCGATGTTTCACCTAAATCGAGACAAATAGTCAAGAGTAATAGAGGTGAGGGTCAGAAGAGGCAAGTTACTTCGCGAAGTACACGCACTGTGGTCAAAAGAAGTGATACCTCTCCTAAGGCGAGACATAGTGTCAATAGAAGCCGGGGCGAAAGTCAGAAGAGACAGGTAACATCGAGAAGTTCAAAGTCTGTGGTGAAGCGAAGTGCCAAGCCAGATGGAAAAAGATCTTATGAAAGAAATACAAAATCGACTAAAACTTCCGTTGCGAGATCCGGAAACCGGGAGGGCAAACGCAGTTCGAGTGTAGCAGAAAGAAGACCTTCTGCTAGAAGTAAATCGGGCAGCGCTAATAAAAGTTCGAGATCTGAGAAGAAAGGAACTTATACCCGAAGCAGCAGAAGAGTGCGATAAAGATAGTTTTTAGGTTGGTTAGTTGTTGGGCCCTGCGGTGGATTATTCCCCGTGGGGCTTACCTTTTGAACCAACCGGAAAGTAGCCCGAAAATATCCTCAGAGATTTTGAATCTATAAAGGATCCCGATATACATAAGGCTCATTAACATGCTTTTTAATATGATATTCACAATAGGGTGAAAAGAAAAACTGAAAAGGTAAAACAGTACCCCCACAAAGATCAAAAGACCCAATACTTTAAAAGTGTCAAAGGTGAAGGGATGCATATCAAATTTGAGTTTTACAAAGATCAATTTGGCAATATTGTACAAGGCAATAGCTGTAAAACTCGCAAATGCAGCCCCATTAATCCCAAATCTGGGAATGAACCATAAATTTAAAACGATGGTCAGCACAGCGAGAAAAATACCCATAAGCAGAAATACCCTATAGTGTTCGGAGTTAAAAAGGATAGCGTTGTTGTTACCCATTAAGGCGTCAAAAACCTTTGCTAGGCCGATGAATAAAACCACCGTGAATCCTCCGCGATAATTAGGTGGCAGTAGTTGGTATAACTCCTCCAGATTGAGCAATACCAATAGAAAAATGAGTCCGGCTATAATAAAAAGCGTAAGGGAGCTCTTTTTGTATAGCTCCTTTAATGCTTTCCCCCCACCGTTGTTCATTATCTCTGCTGTCATTGGATAGGTGATCTGGTGCATCGCACGGGAGGGAACGGCGATAACGGTCGCAATAAAAATGGCCACTGTGTAATAAGCTACATTTTCAATGGCGATAAACTGATTGATCATAAATCTGTCTATTTCTAACAAGATCACGGCTACAGATCCTCCTAGTACTATGAATGCACTGTATCCTAGTACTTCACGGGCATTAGGTGGTAGTGAAAAAGCAATTTTTGGCATAGACAGGCTGTAGGCATATAATTTCATGATCGCTGTCCTCAAGAGATAAATGCCCACCAGGCATTTTAAAAATCCTTCCACAGACAGCCAGTTAAAAGCCACGAGAACCAGGGCTGCGCTAATGCAGATCCTGGCAAAAACTTCTTTCATGAAATTGCCAAAAACCGACTTAAGGTGGACTTTTGACCAGGAATAAAAGACCTCAAAATAAGCCATTGCTAAACCGATCAGGAATACATACCATACATAATCCCCGACAATTTCGTTCTCCCTCGACAGGAAGGCTGCTATTGCATCGTAGGAGATCCAGCTCAATAAAGCTATTGGCAGGATTAACAGTAAAGGCAGCATTAGCATGAATGACAGAAAGCCTTGCTGGTCTTTCCTGTCTTTATATCCACTATAATATTTAACCAGTGTATTAGGAACACCAAAGGACAGTAAGGGCATCAGGATTACCGAAGTCGAAAGAATTACGCCTACAAGTCCGAAATAGGCTTCAGAAAGAAATCTGGTATATAAGAAGAGTACATTGATCGCCCCGATCCCGAAACCGAGATAGGTGACCACGGTATTTTTCATGGATTGTTTAAAAATTATTCCCATTTGAGTTCCTCCGCGAGTTTTTCTGTTCGTGATCTCCTGCTATACATCGCGATAGAATCGGACTCTGTATGAAGCTTGGCTTGCCGAAACAGTTCGTACCATTCCAGGATTTGTGTCTTTAGCTCTTGATGGGATTCATACCCAAAATATACCCCACTTTTCGTGGTCTCAACAATCAATCCTGCCTCCCAGTCTGCCGGACCTATCGCCAGTATAGGTCTTTTGGCCGACATATACTCAAAAAGTTTTCCGGGAATGATCCCTTTACACTCTGCCCTATCGATTTCAAGTAAAAGCAGCACCTGTGAAGATCTTTGATATTCCTGAGCTTCCTTATGACTAACATAGGGAATAATTGTAGTATGATCTTTTAGCCCGTAATGATAAATCCTCTCTAAAACATCCTCACTGACCAGACCCACAATTTTAATGTTGATATACTCCCTGAATTGTTTATTCTCACTGATTAGCTCCGAGATGGCTTTCCACAGATTTGTCGGGTTCCTTCCACTGAGCAAGGATCCTATGAATGAAAGTGAAAATGTCTGGTCTAATGGCAAATTCTCTTTGGCCATTGAGTCTTCAAATCCGTTGGTGATCACAGTTATGGGTTTGGAAGTAATCCGTGAGAATTCATCGCGGGTTGTTCTGCTTGTGGTAATGATCTTATCGGCGGAGTTCAATACTTCTTTTTCGAGCCTGATATGCTTTTTTTGAGCTGCAGAACCGAGTTTTAGTTTGCTGTGATATCCGATACTGGTCCATGGATCCCTGAAGTCTGCTATCCATTTAACTCCTGTTTTCCGACTAACTTCCAGACCGATCAGATGAAGGCTATGAGGCGGTCCGGTAGTGATCAGCGTTTCGATTTCCTCCTTTTTGATAATTTCCAATATCTTTTTGCAAGCTGGTCTAATCCAAAATTTCCGGGCATCGGGGATAAACAGGTTTCCTCTTATCCATAGCATAAAACGTTCAGACCAGCTTTGAGATTCCTGCCTGATTATCCCCGAACTGATCGTGTCTGTTTTATTTCCAAGCCAAACTTTAGCCAGAGAATAAGGTTCAAATATTTTTTGTCTGTAAATGGCGAGATCGGCAGGCACCTCAGACAACAACGATTCATCTTTTATGGGATAATGTGGATTATCGGGGATAAAGACCAATGGTTGAAACCCAAATTCGGGCAAATACCTCGTAAAGCTCAACCATCGTTGTACTCCCGGGCCTCCTGCAGGTGGCCAGTAATAGGTTATCACCAATACTTTAGGCATCGGGTTTTGCCTTTTTTCGTCCTTTTAATACGGTATAAAATATACCGCCCAGCAATACCAAAAGCAAGAGGGCAGAGCTAGCCAGGGTTATCTGACTACCTGTTGAAACGACCTCTGGTTCGAATCGAAACTCTATTTCATGTCGGCCGGGTGGTAATTTTAATGCCCGTAGTACATAGTTCACCCTAAAATGAGGCTGTTGTCGGCCATCCACATAGGCATTCCATCCTTTGCCGTAATACATTTCCGAAAAAACTGCCAAGCCCTCATATAGATTGTTCGATGCATAACGCAGACGATTTGGTTGATAATCCGTTAATTCAATCATCGCACTGGAATCTCTCTCAAATTCCAAGGCCCTTATTTCCGGAAACTGGCTGGTATTGACCAAAGCTTCGGAGTGTACGACCAGGCTGTCGAGACCGCTGATCTCTTCATCAGCGTTCTCCACCTTAATCAATCGCGAGACAAACCAGGCATTGCCACATGCTCGCGGATTAAAGGCCGCACTTCTATTGCCCTGCTCATCATTTTGGATCACATACCTGACATTCAGCATATGGAGGACAGAGAGATTGTTTCTGTAAATATGAAATTCGAAAAGTTCTTGCATCCCGGCAGGTTTGGCCGCGTGGTATCCTCCGATCGATTGGTGAAAATTGGAAGTCCTGGCCCCATTTAAGCCTTCGGTCTGATCAAAAACCCTGAAAACGGAAGTGTCGGCCAAAATTTGTCGGTCTACCTCCGAAGCGGCAAAAGCTTCTTTAACCACACGTTGGCGTACAAACTGATCTTCATTTACATATCGCTTGGCCACAGAAATCAGGTCTGTACCGATCAGCAGTGCCAAAAAGAGGATCCCCAGAACCGGCTTTAGCTTTCCTTTGAGGTAGAGAAATAGAACTAATGCTGCTAGACATACAAATATCAGGGAGCGTATGGTATCGTTCCGATAAACGATTTCCCGGTCTCTTCGAATCACCGCCACAACTTCTTCACCAAAATATCGCTCATACATTCCATCATTCAGTCCGGTGAAGCTGAACATTCCCTGGAAGAGCAACAATGCGATCCCCAATCCAAAGACTGCAAAAAAACTGATTTTTAGAGCACGTAGTTTTTCCTGATGGTCAATATTGACAGCAAAAAACCGGACAAGACCGAGTATCATTAATAGTGGGACGCAAAGTTCGATAATCACCTGAATCGAGGAAACCGCTCTAAACTTGTTGTACAACGGGAAATAATCGATCATAAAGTCGGTCAGCCATGAAAAATTCTTTCCCCATGAAAGCAATAGTGCCATGATACTGCCCAGTAATAGCCACCATTTGTACTTGTCTTTCACCAGGATCAGTCCGAGAATAAAAAGAAAGAAAACCACCGCGCCGAGATAAGCCGGTCCGGAAGTTCCCGGTTGATCTCCCCAATATAGCGGTAAGGCACTACTGAATTCCAATGCTCTGCTCCTGGCCAGCCCTTGTTCGGTCAGATATTCATAGGTCTTGGAATCCTTACCCAGATTCTCTGCATTGGCTCCTCCGAATAATCTGGGAACAAACAGATTAAGCGATTCAGTTATTCCATAGCTATACTGAGTAATATAATCTTTGCTTAGCCCGTCTGTTGAATTTTTGGGCGTGCCATCGGGTTGTATGGTCAGTTCGGACCTTCCACGCGTGCTCCAGTCTGCATATTGTTTTGTGGCCAGAATACTCGTCGCATTGGCGCCAATACCAAGAACAACCGCGAGCAGGAGCAGCCCCACAGACTTAAAATAATGTGGCAATGTTTTTTTCCTGATCGCATCGACCAGAAAAACAATACCTAGCAATAAGACCAATAGCATAAAATAGTAAGTCATCTGGTAGTGATTGGCCGCGATTTCGAGTGCCATACCTAGTGCGGTAAGCACAAAACCCCAGAGGTAATTTTTACGAAATACCAGAAGAATGCCCCCAAGTAAAATGGGTAAATAGCCCAGCGCATGCGCCTTTGCATTATGACCTACACCAAGTATGATGATAAAATACGTTGAAAAACCGAATGCCAACGATCCCAGTATAGCCAGTCTGAAATCGACTTTCAGGCAGGTCAGGAGGATATAGAATCCTATAAAATATAGAAATAGGTAGTCGGCCGGCCTGGGCAAGAACCTGATGACTCTGTCCAAATCCTTTACATAGTGATGCGGGTAGCGTGCTCCCAATTGAAAGGTGGGCATCCCGCCAAAAGCGCTATTGGTCCAATAGGGTTCTTCGCCGGTCTCCTCGCGGAATTCGGTCTGTTCCCTTGCCATGCCATTATACTGCTGAATATCGGATTGCAGTATAGTCTTTCCCTGTAAAACAGGATGAAAAAAGGCCAAGGCGACCACTACAAAAAATACTAAGGTAAAAAAGTGGGTAAATAATGCTTTTACGCGGTTGTTCATAAAAGATATAAGGGAATAGGTTATTCCAATTCTTCAAAGTCGATATACTCCCCTACTTCCGAAGAGCTGCGATTACTATTTGGCGGTTTTTTATCAATACTCACGTTTCCTACAGGATTATCCTCCTCATGTCCATAGGATTGAAATTCTCCGAATTGCTCTCTGAAATGCTTTTCTGTTTTTTTTGCCGCATAGACAAATAATTTGGGTGCAAACCATTTGGCCAACAATCTGAAGAGATAATAGACCACTAAAATGATTAAAATAGTCTTTAAAATTCCCATAATCTTTGAGATTGATATATCAAAAGTACAATTCCGACGTTGTATTTACTGTACAAAAGTCATAAAATATTAATAAAACAGGCTTTATGGGGCAACGTATCACAGCGAAACTATTCGGAGGATTTCTCTTAATTCTATTCCTGACCACTCCTTTTTTAGTACAATCTCAGTATACCGAGGTAATCAATTCTAACCGACCTGGTATTTCTGTAAGTGCCTATGCAGTAGGCAGAAACGTGGTACAAGCCGAATTCGGGGGGTATTACGAACAGCAGAACCATTCTGATCTTTCAACTGAGTCGAATATTATCGGGGCTGATCTGGCACTTAGATACGGACTACTTTTCGAAAGCCTGGAAATTATTTGGGAAGGGAGTTATCATAATCAGGATATCGATTATACTGCACTGGGTTTTAATGAATCGAGGACCGATTTTACCGTTCATCGCCTGGGCTTGAAATACTTATTCTTTGATCCATATAGAGATCCTATACGCAACACGCCTAATCTGTATAGCTGGAGGGCGAACAATAAATTCCAATGGAAGAATCTGATACCGGCCATCTCGATCTATGCCGGCGCTAATTTCGTCCTTGGCGACAATCCGTTTTATGTAGAAGATCCTACTATATCACCAAGGGTAATGCTGGCAACACAGAGTCAGTTAACGCCTAAGTCGGTTTTAATCCTGAATTTCATCTATGACAGAATAGGGACCGATTTCCCTGAGATGAGCTATGTTATTTCCTTTTCACGTGCTTTTAGAAACCCTAAATGGAGCGCTTTTATAGAAAACCAGGGTATAGACAGCGATAGATATTCAGACATATTGCTACGCACCGGAGTATCGCATTTATTCAGCCCCCACTTTCAAGTGGATCTGAGTTTGGGCGGAAATTTCAAAAGTTCGCCAAGCCGCTATTTTGGAACTATCGGACTATCGTATCGTTTGGATTTTCATAAAGATCAGCTTGTTAAAACAGAGCCCGTCGGGGGGGCTATAAAGAAAAACTCAATGAGGAAGAATAAATCCTCAGAGATTGGTCCTTCGAAAAAAGAAATCCGTGCTGAGCGTAAAAAGGCCAAAAAGAACAAAAAGAAAAAAGACGATTTTGACTTCTGAATTCTGATGATTTAGATAAAGGTTCATAAACTTATCTAAAAAATGGCTGCTGACACTTCATTCCCTGTACAATAATGCCTAATATTGATCCTATGATTTACTCATATGATCACCCTGAAAGAAATTTCGAGTCTTGCTGATCTGAAGTTATTTGTAAAATTTCCTTTTGAAATATATAAGGATTCTGCCCAGTGGGTTCCCCCGATAATAAATGAAGAAGTCCAAAGTTTCGATAAAAGGAAAAACCCTGTATTTCGAGATGCCGATGCACGCTTTTTCCTCGCTTTTAAGGATGGGCAAATCGCGGGTCGAATTGTAGTGATCATTAATTGGCTCGAGGTTAAGGAGCAGGGAATCGGGAAAATCCGTTTTGGCTGGTTCGATTTTATCGACGATCAGGAGGTATCGACTGCCTTACTGAACAAAGTCCGGGAAATCGGTCTGGAAAACCAACTTGAGTTTATGGAGGGTCCGCTCGGTTTTTCAAATCTCGACAAGGTGGGAGTGCTTACAGAAGGCTTCGATTCGCCCGGCACCATGATTACCTGGTACAATTATCCTTATTACAAAGATCATTATGAAAACTATGGGTTAAAGGTGGAAAAGACTTATTTGGAAAGCCGTTTCACTCTACATCATGCAGATCCTGATCACTATAAGCGAATACAGGAGGTGATCAAATCGCGGTATAAGCTAAGAACGATGAATTTTAGCAATACCAGGGATATCATGCCCTGGGCAGACCGGATGTTCGAATTGTTCCAGAAGACCTATATAAAGCTCTCCTCCTTTGTGCCTATTTCCAAGCCTCAGATCGAATATTTTAAGAAAAAGTACCTAAAGTTTATCAATCCGGAATATATCAAATTCGTACTTGATCAGGACGACCAGCTGGTCGCTTTCGCCATTGTAATGCCTTCATACTCAGAGGCAATGAAGAAGGCAAATGGAAAATTATTTCCATTTGGGATCTTTCATTTGAACAAGGCCAGGCAAAGCAGTAAGGCAGTCCTGTTCTATCTCATTGGTATTCATCCGGACTACCAGAATAAGGGGATTACAGCCATGATTATATACGAATTCGCTCAAACCTTTAGAAAGAAGGGAATTAAAATATGCTACCGTTCCCCGGAACTCGCCAATAATCTGGCAATCCAACAAATGTGGAAGTACTTCAAGCCCGAAGTATATAAAAGAAGGTGTACTTATAAACTAGCTCTGGATAAAACAGAATAAAGCAAGATACAATCCATAAAAAGAACTAACACTCTACTCTCCCATGGCAGCGGCCACTGCAGAAGAAAGTCTTTTGTAAGTGCCATTTTGCAGACGTTCGCGTATAGCAGAAAATGCCTCTAGGGTCGCTTCAATATCCTCCATATTATGGGTAGCAGTAGGAATCATCCTTAAAAGGATCAGTCCTTTAGGAA
This sequence comes from Flavobacteriaceae bacterium, assembly GCA_039768345.1. GTDB lineage: Bacteria > Bacteroidota > Bacteroidia > Flavobacteriales > Flavobacteriaceae > JAHEJJ01. The sequence goes on along the minus strand of JBDNAQ010000208.1, from coordinate 4,832 downwards.
TGACCGGATATACTACAATGGAGCAAAATATTCCATAGTTTTCCCTAAGATCTCTTACAAGGGCCATAGCTTCCGGGATACTGCCACTAAGGTAGACCGGGGTAACACAACTAGATGTGGTTCCAATATCGAAGCCCCGTTCTTTTAAACCGTTTTGAAGTGCATCTACATTTTCCCAAAGCTTCTGTTTTAGTTCGGGTCGGGTGCGCAACATGTCTAATCGCTTCAAAGCCCCCTTTACAAAAATCATAGGCAGCGATTTGGCGAACATCTGAGAACGCAGATTATATTTCAGATAGTCTATAATCTCTTTATCCGCTGCTAAAAATGCACCAATACCTGCCATAGATTTGGCAAAAGTGGCAAAATAGACATCGATATCATCCTGTACCCCCTGTTCTTCGCCTGCTCCTGCTCCTGTTTTACCAAGAGTTCCAAAACCATGGGCATCATCTACCAGGAGCCTGAAGTTAAACTCCTTTTTCAGCGCCGCAATCTCTTTGAGTTTTCCTTGCTCTCCTCTCATACCGAAAACTCCTTCGGAGATCACCAATATGCCTCCACCTGTCTGTTCGGCCATTTTAGTGGCCCGTTCCAGGTTCTTTTTAAGGCTCTCAATATCGTTATGCTTAAAAGTAAATCGTTTACCAACATGTAGTCGTACTCCGTCGATGATACAGGCGTGAGAATCTACATCGTACACTATGATGTCATCTTTAGATACAAGAGCGTCGATAGCAGACATAATACCCTGATAACCAAAGTTTAGCAAATATGCGGATTCCTTGCTGACAAATTCAGCCAACTCGCTTTCCAACTGCTCGTGAAAATCGGTATGCCCACTCATCATCCGAGCACCCATAGGGTATGCCGCTCCGTGCTCCATCGCGGCCTCACCATCAACCTTTTTGATCTCAGGCAAATTAGACAGACCCAGATAGTCATTAATGCTCCAGGTGATTACCTCTTTCCCCTGGAACTTCATACGATTGGAGATAGGACCTTCTAATTTTGGAAATACAAAATAGCCTTCCGCTTGTGAAGCCCACTTTCCTAAAGGACCTTTATTTTCTGTAATTCTGTCAAATAAATCTCTCATTTAGTACAGTTTGGTATTGTCTGCAAAACTATGGAATTTTGGGGAGCATTCATAATAATATTGCCCGGTCGTCTTGTATAAAATTGTTGAATTTGGGTTGGATTTGTGTTCGATTAAATAATTATTATAGAATCAAGTAATTGATAATCAGCTATCTAATAAAAAAGGGCGATGAAAAACATCGCCCTGGTCTGTTGTTGGGTACCCTGTCTATTTTACGAACTCGACACTTTGTTTATTTTCCACGTTTTTACTGTCGAAAAATCCTTGATCGCTCATCCATTGATCGCTGTAGATCTTACTCATATATCTCGATCCATGGTCGGGGAATATCACGACAACCTGGCTGTTTTTATCGAACTCACCCAGTCGGTTTAATTGTTTGATCGCCTGCATCACCGCACCGCTGGTATAACCTACAAAAATACCTTCCTTACGCGATATTTCTCTTGCCGTATGTGCGCTATCTTCATCCGACACCTTGATAAACTCATCAATAACGTCAAAATCAGTCGCATCGGGAATTAAGTTCTTACCCAGACCCTCAATCCGATATGGATAGATTTCGTCCCGATCAAATTCTCCTGTCTCGTGATATTTCTTAAGCACAGATCCATAGGCATCTACGCCAATAATCCTGATTTTAGGATTTTGTTCCTTCAGATAACGTGCGGTTCCTGAAATGGTTCCACCCGTTCCGCTACAGGCCACCAAATGTGTAATATGGCCAGCGGTTTGTTCCCATATCTCAGGCCCGGTGGTCTTATAGTGTGCCTCAATATTGAGGTCGTTAAAATACTGATTGATATAAATAGATCCATCGATCTCAGTGCTCAGCCTTTTGGCCACCTGATAATAGGATCGGGGATCGTCTGCACTGACATGCGCAGGACAAACATATACTTTGGCTCCCATAGACCTCAACATATCGATCTTATCCTTCGATGATTTAGAGCTCACTGCGAGAACACATTCGTACCCCTTTACAATACTCACCATAGCTAAACTAAATCCGGTATTACCTGATGTCGTTTCTATAATGGTACTGTCTTTCTTCAGTATTCCCCTGCGCTCGGCCTCCTCAATAATATAAGCGGCTATTCGGTCTTTAGACGAATGGCCCGGGTTAAAGGCCTCCACTTTAGCATAATAGTCTCCTTTTAAGGATTCTGTTATGCGATTGAGTTTGACAAGGGGAGTGTTTCCTATGAGGTCTAGGATATTGCTAAAAGCATTTATTTTGTTTTCCATAAAGTTAGGTTAGCTCCATGGATCCCGTTTCCAGGATCAATAACGCTGACAAAATTACTACTTTTTTTCTGACTGGGTAATTTTACCCTCTAAATCGAGTATAAAAGCATATTCTTTGGCTGTTTCTTTTAAAGCCTCAAAACGGCCCGATGCCCCACCATGGCCGGTTCCCATATTGGTGTCAAGGTAGAGCTGACTAATATCTGTTTTAAATTCCCTGAGCTTTGCGACCCACTTTGCGGGTTCCCAATATTGAACCTGAGAATCATGTAATCCTGTAGTAACCAACATATTAGGGTATTCCTGAGCCCGTACATTGTCATAAGGTGAATATGATTTGATATAATCATAGTATTCCTCTTCATTAGGATTACCCCATTCGTCGTATTCGCCCGTCGTTAAAGGGATGGTATGATCAAGCATGGTGGTTATTACATCCACAAACGGGACGGCAGCAATCACCCCATTATATAATTCCGGCGCCATATTGACTACGGCCCCAATGAGGAGCCCGCCGGCAGAGGCGCCATAAGCATAAAGATGATCCGGGCTGGTATATTTTTGACTGATCAAATACTTTGAACAATCGATAAAGTCTGTAAAAGTGTTCTTCTTAAACATCAACCTGCCATTTTCATACCAGGAGCGTCCCAGATATTCTCCGCCCCTTACATGAGCAATGGCGTAGATGAAACCGCGATCGAGCAGACTTAATCGCACCGAAGAGAAATGTGGATCAACAGTGCTTCCGTAAGCGCCGTAACCATATAGCAACAACGGACTGGTGCCATCTATCGCAGTATCTGTCTTATAAACCAAAGAAATCGGTATTTGCATACCATCGGTGGCTTCAGCCCATAGCCTTTTTGAGGTATAATTATTCTCATCAAACTTCCCTCCCAGGACTTCCTGTACTTTTAAGACCTGCTTTTTTTTGGTTTCCATATTAAAATCTATAATGGAATAGGGCGTAGTCATCGCGTTATAAACATAACGCAGCGTATGGCTTGCAAAATCCGGATTTACATAAGTCCCTGCCACATAGGTTTCGCTATCAAATGGAATATAATAGGAATCGGATCCATCCCAACGTACTATTCTTAGTTTATTGAGTCCTTTTATTCGTTCAGACAGAACATAGAACTCTTCAAAAATCTCTACATCTTCAAGCAGTACATCGTCCTGATGCCCGATAAATTCCTCCCAGCGATCCGTCATCGTATGCTCTTCATCTGCACACATCAGTTTAAAATTCGTAGCTCCATCCTTGTTGGTAAGGATATAAAATCGCTGTCCGTAATGGAATATGGAGTATTCCAAGCCCCTGATCCTGGGTGAGAAGATCTCAAATTCTCCTTCTGGCTCATCTGATCTGAGGATGCGGTATTCTGAGGTCAGGGTACTACATGAACCAATGATAATATATTTCCTGGACTTGGATTTGTAAATAAAGGTGATGTAAGTTTCATCGGTCTCTTCAAAAACCAATAAATCCTCTGAAGATGGTGTTCCCAGCTTATGTCTGTAAATCTTGTTAGCCCTGAGCGTTAGTGGGTCTTTTGCCGTATAAAAAATGGTCTCATTGTCATCGGCCCAAACCGCCGTACCAGTTGTGTTTTCGAGTTTATCGGGATATATCTGTCCGTTTTGAAGGTTTTTAACCTGCATAGTGTATTGTCTTCGAGAGACAGTATCTATACCAAAGGTGGCCATCTTGTTATCCGGACTCACAGAAATTCCCTTGAGATGAAAATACTCATGCCCCCGGGCCATCTCATTGCCGTCGAAAATAACCTCTTCTGATGCCGTTTTCTTGTCCTTCCGGCGCAAGTAGACCGGATACTCCAACTCGGTTTCATACCTGGTCTGATACCAGTATCCGTTAAATCTGTAGGGTACCGTCTGATCGTCTTCCTTGATCCTGGCTTTCATTTCAATAAAAAGCTCCTTTCGAAAATCTTCAAGGTGCTGGGTATTGACACGATAAAATTCGTTCTCTTCCCTGAGATAATCGAGTACTTTGGTATCCTCGCGTTGATTAAGCCAGAAATAATTATCGATTCGCTCATCACCGTGCTGATTTAGCTTTTTAGGAACTTTCGGAGCGAACGGCGCCTTAGTGGTATTCTTATTTGTGATCTGATTTGGCATAAATGTGCAAAAGTACCAATATTAACCAAAATTTAGCTATCATAAATCGGTCCTTCAAGTCAACTCCATTGGTCAAATCCGTATTTTTACATTAGAAACGAACAAATGCCAGAAATATGTTTGGAGATATAATGGGTATGATGGGAAAACTCAAAGAAACCCAGGAGAAAGTAAAAGCGACCAAGGAACGGCTTCATTCGGTAACGTTAAACGAAAAATCGGCCGACGATCTTATTTCGGTTACCATTACTGCCAACCGTGCTATAAAATCGATTGAAATAGATCAAAACCTCTTGAACGATAAAGAGCAACTGGAAGATATGCTGGTCTT
>JBDNAQ010000207.1:0-5147 GCA_039768345.1 Flavobacteriaceae bacterium | reverse complement strand
GGGAAGTTAACTGGATTTTACAGATATTCGTTCAGGATACCGATCAGGGTATTAGCATCTTGTTCTCCGCTTTGTCGCCAAACCATCTCACCTTTTTTGTAGATCATCAAGGTCGGCAGTCCTTTAATGCGAAGTGCTTGTGAAAGTTCTTTGTTCTTGTCCACATCAATCTTAATCACTTTACCCTTGTCGCCAAGAGCGGCTGCAACATCCCGAAGAACCGGATGCATTGATGTAGATTGTTCATTCCATTCGGCATAAAAGTCTAAGAGCACCGGAATGTGAAGATCTATAAGTTCACCGAATTTAGACATATGTAAATCATTGGGTTATGCTTCAAAAGTAAGAAAAAATGTTAAAAAATATGATTTAGTCCATAAATTGCCTTTCCGGGCTTTCTATCGGCTATGCTACAGGCGTCTTTTTTAGCGTGATCACCGTGATTTCAGGCCATATTCCTACCCTGCCCGGATATCCTATGAAACCAAAGCCTCGATTAACGTTAATATACTGTCCCATTTCTTCATAAATACCCGCCCAATATTTATATCGCCATTTAACCGGACTCCATTTTACAATTCCTGGTATTTCTATGCCAAACTGCATGCCATGGGTGTGTCCGCTAAGTGTAAGATGGTAGTGCAACTCGTCTGAGATAACCTTGTCTTCCCAGTGTGAGGGATCATGACTGAGCAGAATCTTAAAATCATCGGGTTTTATCTCGGCACTGGCCCTGGACAAATCACCTGCTTTTTTAAAACCCCCGCGACCCCAATTCTCCACTCCTATCAGGGCCAGTTTTTCATTTCCTTTTTCGAGGTAACGACTCTCATTCAATAGGAGGTCGAAACCCATTTCGCGCTGCATTTGTTTTAAATCCTTAAGATTTTCCGCTTTTAACTCCTCGGTCGGCCAGGGGATATAGTCACCATAGTCGTGATTTCCCAGAATTGAAAATTTCCCATCGGGCGCTTCCAGTTTCGAAAACAGCCCCATCCAGGGCTTCATCTCATCTGATTTGTTATTGACCATATCGCCGGTAAAAAGAATTACATTGCTTTTTTGGTGGTTGATCAGATCGATCGCATAAGCAATCTTTTTACGGTTATCGAAACTCCCGCTATGAATATCGGATATTTGGGTGATCTGATAACCGTCGAAGGAAGGGGGAAGATCGTCGAACTCCAGATTGTATTTCAGCACCTTGAAATTATACTTGCCCCGATACATTCCATAAAGTAGCGCGCTGAATGGTACAGCGGCTATACCCATTGCGATCAGACTCAGAAATCTCCGCCTTGTGGGTAATCCAAATTCCTGGTCCCTGCCAAAAAACCGGGAATAGACCGCGGACACAAACCGGAACATATCTTCAGAGAAAAGGAAGAAGATCGTAATAATATTAAAAGTGAGCATGGCTATAAGAAAACCAAAGGCATAACTCTTTGGTTTGCTCAAAACCCGTCCAGGATCGCCACTCCAGTTGAACTGGTAGATAAAATTACTCAGTACTAGCACCGATAATCCCATAAAAGCATAATATACCCAGGGGAATCTGGTGGCTGTTTTTAAGGCCTGCAGGGTATAAAATCCCATAATCAGGTAAATGATAACAAAAACGATCCAGCGGAGCATTGACTTTTTTTACAAATATATTTTAATAACAGGATTCCTCTTCGAATCGAGCATTTATTTAACGGATTTTATGACATCTTCGATAATCACCTGATCTGTAAGTACAAATCCATCCTCGGTAAGCAGGTGCGGGCTCATCATTGAAACCCTTGGCGGAATATTCAGGAATGGTAGCAGCTTTACTCCGGATAGGTGAATAGCAGAGAAACCTAATTCTCTTAATTCTAATGCGATTTCAGATCTGATACCCGCGGCAGCTATTATCGTACAACTATTTGCTTCCTGCCGCAACTCATTCAGGAGTTCCTTTCCTTCTGAGGCGCTTTTCTCCTGGCCTGAACTAAGTATATTGTCTACACCTATGTCTTCCAGCTCAGTTAATGTCTGAAACGGATCCACAACCCAGTCGAATGCCCTGTGAAATGTAAATTGTAATCCGGCCGCCTTTTCTACAAGGGCAGCAGTGCGCATTTTATCTAAGCTTAAGTCCTGGTTGAGCACCCCGCTTACAATGCCATCGAATCCCATGTCGACACAACGTTCGATATCGGCAACCATGACCTCAAATTCAGTATCTGAATAGCAGAAATGGCCACTTCTGGGTCGAATAAGAATGTGCACTGGTATAGAAACCTGTTCCCTGATCCCGGCCAGAATTCCATATGAAGGTGTTATTCCTCCTATTCCGAGTTCCGAACAAACTTCAATTCTATCTGCTCCGGCCTTTTCAGCAATCCTGGCAGACTCCACTGAATTGGCACATATTTCTACAATCATATTGCTTATATTTAGATGTATAAATGTAAAGAAGCAGACCGAATGAACAGGAGAAAATTCCTCGAAAAATCTACACTTTCAACTGCCGCCATTATATCTACCCCTTTAATGGCTGGCGAAAAACAAAATCCAGAAAGCGTTAATGCCCAGAACTTATCCTTCCCGGGAATCAAGCCTATCGTCATCGCCACCTGGGATGTTCCCAATGCGACAGAAAAGGCCTGGGAAGTTCTGCAAGAAGGAGGGAATTCATTGGATGCCGTTGAACAGGGAGTAATGATCGAGGAGGCCGACGAATTCAACCAGTCTGTGGGTAAGGGTGGCAGGCCCGACAGGGATGGAAATGTTACCCTGGATGCCTGTATTATGGATAAGGATAGCAATTGTGGTTCGGTGGTATACCTGCAGAATATAATCCATCCCATTTCGGTGGCACGAAAAGTAATGGAAGAAACCCCGCATGTGATCCTGGCCGGCAAGGGTGCTGAACAATTCGCTTATAGTCAGGGATTTAAAAAAGAGCAACTTCTTACGGAGAAATCAAAACAGGAGTGGCTTCAATGGAAGAAGACCGCTCAATATAACCCTGTTATCAATATAGAAAATCACGATACCATTGGAATGTTAGCCATCGATGAAAATGGTGATATTGCAGGGGCATGTACCACCAGCGGTATGGCATACAAAGTTGCTGGTCGTGTAGGGGATTCCCCGATAATAGGTGCAGGCCTTTTTGTTGATAATGAAATTGGTGGTGCCACTGCTACCGGCGTGGGTGAAGAAGTAATACGAACCGTTGGGAGTTTCCTCGTAGTAGAATTAATGCGACAAGGGAAGTCGCCACAGAACGCTTGTGAAGAAGCCGTACGGCGCATCACCGAAAAAAATAAGGATAAACTTGATTTTCAGATTGGGTTTATAGCTATTAACAAAAATGGCGAAACGGGCGGGTATTGCATCCATCCTGGTTTTTCATATCGGGTTTATTCAAAAGATGGTCATAAAAACAATCCTTCCGACAGCTACCTGGCCGAATGATTACTTCAAATAGGATATATTCTTTGTAGATTTGATCTTCTTCAAAAACTTCAGAAATGGCTGAACAAAAGAGACTTTTTTTACTCGATGCCTATGCCCTGATCTTCCGGGGATATTATGCCCTCATTAAAAACCCGAGAATTAACTCAAAAGGGATGGATACCTCGGCCATAATGGGCTTTGTGAACTCACTTTTTGATGTGATCAAAAGGGAAAAGCCCGATCATCTCGCAGTCTGTTTCGACAAGGACGGCAGTGCTGAACGGACCGAACTTTATCCGGAATACAAGGCGAATCGAGATGAGACTCCGGATGCGATCAAAATTGCAATCCCCTATATCCAGGAAATCCTTAAAGCAATGCATATCCCGGTTGTTGAAGTCTCAGGATTGGAGGCAGATGATATCATTGGCACTCTGGCCAAACAGGCCGAAAAAGAAGGCTATAAAGTATATATGGTTACACCTGATAAGGATTTTGGGCAGTTGGTATCTGAAAATATTTTCATGTACAGACCCTCCCGAATGGGCAATGGCATAGAGATCTGGGGGATCCCTGAAATACAAGAGCGATTTGGCGTAGAACGCCCCGAACAGGTGATCGACTATCTGGGTATGATGGGTGATGCCAGCGATAATATACCAGGGCTGCCGGGTGTAGGCGATAAGACCGCAAGGAAGTTCATCTCGGAATTTGAAACACTGGAAGGCTTGCTCGCCAATACCGACCAATTAAAGGGCAAAATGCGCGAAAAAGTTGAGGAGAATTCGGAATTAGGACTACTCTCTAAAAAACTGGCGACGATTTGTGTCACCTGCGATGTAAAATTCAATGAAGACGACTATGAACTTTCAATGCCAGATGGAGATAAGGTTCAGGAAATATTTGAGGAATTAGAGTTCAGGCGTATTCGGGAACAGTTTATCAAAATCTTTTCTACTGCAGAGGAGGAAACTGTTAAGGAGGTTGAAAGTAAAAGCCAGAAACCTAAACAATCGACAACCGCCGGCAGCGGCCAATTCTCACTTTTTGATTCTGCAGGTGGGGCCGCTACTATAAAAGAAGTTTCAGGCAGAAAGACTATAGTTGATGTTCCACATATCTACCAGACCGTTACAACTGGAATGGGAATGAAGCTATTTATACAAAACCTGGTGCAGCAGTCTTCGGTCTGTTTCGATACCGAGACCACCTCGATCAACCCTATTGAAGCCGAATTGGTCGGGATCGCTTTCTCTTGGGAAGCCGGTAAAGGCTACTACATCCCTTTTCCGGAAGAGAGGGAAGAGGTCCTGAAAATCCTGCAAGAACTACGTCCTTTTTTCGAAGATGAAACAATAGAAAAGATCGGGCAGAATTTGAAATACGACATTAAGGTTTTGCGGAAATACGATATTTCGGTTAAGGCTCCTCTTTTCGATACAATGCTGGCACATTACCTGATCAACCCGGATATGCGTCATAATATGGATGTACTGTCTGAAACCTACTTGAACTACAGCCCGATTTCGATCACCAGCCTTATTGGTAAAAAGGGGAAAGGACAATTGAGCATGCGGGAGGTACCTTTAGAACAACAGACAGAATATGCCGTGGAAGATGCGGATATTACCTATCAACTAGCCCAACATTTCAGGAAAGAGCTTAAAGAGGCTAATACAGCCAGGTTATTTAAGGATATCGAAATTCCACTACTG
>JBDNAQ010000206.1:0-23175 GCA_039768345.1 Flavobacteriaceae bacterium | reverse complement strand
ATGATCACCTTTTTTCCGGCTTCGGTCTTGTTCACCAAATACATCGAAGTGATTAAAAAAGCCAACAATAAAGAACTGACCCTGATTCTGTCTGTGGTGATACCTTTTATGGTTTTCATCGGTGAATGGATTGCCAAATAAAAAGTATCTTTATGTCAAAATAAGTCAGTATGTTCAGTGAGTTCGCCTTTGATATTTTTGATGAGTGTATTCGCGCCTACCACATAGAAGACCGGGTAGACCAGCAATTTCAAAATCCCTATCCTGCCGGGGATATTGAGAACCTCGTTTACAGAAAATGTTGGATAGACACAGTGCAATGGCATTATGAGGACCTCATCAGAGACCCGGAGATCAATCCGGATGCTGCCCTTGTTTTAAAGAGAAAGATCGATGCCAGTAACCAGGACAGAACCGACCTGGTGGAGTATATCGACAGTTATTTTCTTCAGAAATATCAATCGGTTTCAACGGCAGCGAATGCCACTATCAATACAGAAAGCCCTGCCTGGGCCATCGACAGGCTATCAATCCTCGCCTTGAAGATCTACCATATGCGCGAAGAAGCCGAACGAACTGATGCCTCTGAAACCCATCGCAAAGCATGCGAGGAGAAACTCAATGTTCTGCTTGAACAAAAGAAGGATCTTTCCACGGCGATCGATCAGCTATTGGAAGATATTGAGGCGGGCCGGAAATATATGAAGGTCTACAAACAGATGAAAATGTATAACGACGAGGAATTAAATCCTGTCTTACGTGGTCAAAAATAAGCCTGGCCATATTCTGGTTATTCGTTTCTCGGCCCTGGGAGATGTGGCCATGACCGTGCCAGTGCTTACTGCCTTTACTGAACAGTTTCCGCAAACCCGAATCACCTTTCTCACACGACCGTTTTTCAAACCCATTTTTAGTGGATTGGAGAATATAACGGTGATAGGAGCAGACCTGAAAGATAAGCACAAAGGCATTACCGGTCTGGCCCGATTATATTCCCATCTTTCCGAGATTGAAATTGATGCCGTGGCCGATTTGCATAATGTGCTCCGAACAAAAATCCTTAAAAAATACTTTCTTTTAAGCAAGATCCCCTTTGTTCAGATCGATAAAGGCCGAAGTGAAAAAAGAGCACTGACCAGAGGCCGGAATAAGCAATTCAGCCCCTTAAAATCTACTTTTGAACGCTACGCAGATGTTTTTAGGAAATTGGGATACGACCTCAGCCTGGATCATTCCAAACCCAAACTGCGTTCGCCACTTTCCTTTAATAATAATCCGGATTTGTTAAGAAGTACCGCCAAATGGCTGGGGATAGCACCATTCGCAGCGTTCAGCTCCAAAATGTATCCCCTGGACAAGATGGAAGAAGTAATCGCAAAACTAAATAATACCAATAAGTATAAAATACTGCTTTTTGGCGCGGGAGAGTATGAAGAGTCTGTTCTCAAGAGATTTGCGGGGAAGTATTCAAACGCCATCAATATGGCCGGAATATATACTTTCGAAGAAGAATTAGCCGTGATTTCGAACCTGGACCTCATGCTATCTATGGACAGCGGCAACGGTCATCTGGCAGCGATGTATGGCGTGCCGGCCATTACCATTTGGGGAGTTACACATCCTTACGCCGGGTTTACTCCATTTGGTCAAAACCCTGCCTATTCATTGCTCCCCGACAGGGATATCTTTCCTTTGTTGCCCACATCGGTTTATGGGAAAAAGTTTCCTAAAGGCTACGATGAAGCCATCGGCACCATCGAGCCTGCCCAAATAATAGACAAAGTAGCGTCTGTGTTGAAAAGTTGAGGTATTATGATACCAAAGAACTACGCTCTATAGTTTTGAAATAAGCTTTCAACTGTTGCATATACCGGTAGCGCAGTGCCTTACAATTTCCTTCGACCATTAAGGTGCGTATTCCTATATATGAGGAGATCAGATAGGTAGCCACCGCCTCGCTATCAATATGCCTTTCCAGATATCCATCGGTTTTTGCTCTTTGCAGCGTAGTAACCAGATTCACTTCCCACACCTTATATATATCGCGCAGATAAGTTGTGATCTCCGTGTTGCGTTTGTTGAATTCGGTCATGAAATTGCTCAATATAAAGCCGTAGTCCATATTATTGTGCTCCGCTGTTTCCAGTGCATTATCAAAACAAGATTCTATGGCCCTGAACGGGTTGTCACATTTTTCAACCGGTTCGATCAACATCGCATATACTTTCTGAACGATCAGATTTTGGATGATGCTGATGAAAAAGTCCTCCTTAGATTGGAAGTGATGGTAGAAAGCTCCTTTTGACAAGGACAGCGACTTTAATATATCGTCTACACTTGTATTATAATAACCATTTTGGTAAAACAATTCCAGTCCTTTTACCTGCATTCGATGCATAGTAGCCATTCGTTTTAGATTCTTATCCATGAGATTTGGGTTTTGGATTAAACAGACCGTTACGTCTATAACAAAGAACCTGCGAATTGCTTTTTTTTGAGAGATAGGGGGACGTATGCTATTATAAAATCGACAAGAGGTTAATTCATCGATCAGGAACATGAAAAGCGTATCACCCCACCGACCACTTGGTCGGTAAAAAATATCGATGAAGTGTAAAAAGGGCTAAAAATAAGTGGTCCGGACGCTATAATTTGATCGAATTAGGCCACCGATCCCTGGCAACTACTTCCTGCCCCGGCTGTACAACCATAACAATGCTGTGAGATAATAATATTCCTGTCGGCCAGCACATCTTCATTATAGTCTCTAATGTGTTTTACCGGACTTGCAACTTTTAATTCGAGCATTTGATTGAAATCGCAATCGTATAACCAACCATCCCAGCTTACAGAAATAGTATTGGTACACATCACGCTTTCCACTGCGGCAGGATTAAAAGCTTCTACCAGGGCATACATATAATCTTCGTAGTTTTCCGAGGCGATGAGGTAGTCTAAAAAACGGGAAATAGGTAAATTGGTGATGGCAAACAAGTTGTGAAAGGAGATGCCAAAATCCTCCATCAATGCTTTCTTAAAATCGCGCTCCATAGCTTCCTGGTCGGCCGGGAGAAAGGCACCGGAAGGATTATAAACAAGATCGAGCCTCAAAGAACTGTCTTTTACACCATAGCCTACACTATTAAGTGACTTCAAGGCTTCTATCGATTTGTCGAATACACCTGCCCCTCTTTGCTTATCTGTTTTACCGCGGGTATAATGAGGCATAGAAGAAACCACATGAACGTTGTGCTTTTTAAAGAATTCAGGCAGATCGAGATATTTTTTATTGGCTCTTAAAATTGTTAGGTTCGATCGAACGATAAAGTCTTTTATTCCCACCTTTGCCGCCTCTTCCACAAACCAGCGGAAATTCGGGTTCATTTCAGGGGCTCCCCCCGTAAGGTCCAGGGTATGCGCTCCTGTATTTCTTATCACATCCAGGCAGAGTTCCATCGTCTCGCGTGTCATGATCTCCTTACGGTCAGGACCGGCGTCTACATGACAGTGTTCACAAACCTGATTACACATATAGCCTACATTGATCTGTAGTATTTCGAGTTTTTTGGGTCTTAATGGGTAATGGCCAATATTGGCGATCTTATCCTTGAAATAGGGGAGCTCTCCTTCTTCAAAAATCCCCGACTCCAGGATTTCCAGTTGATTGGAAGTATCGGAAAGTGCCTTATGTCTTGCCTTGAGCGACTTTGTTGCCATATTCGTTTAATTATTCATTCGATATTTATAACGGCCTGTGGTATGTCCGACTCACATGCTTAATTTATTGTATTTATTCATCATTTGTACGCCGTGAACCAGACTGGCACCACTTTCGATGGCAGCAGCAGCATGTACTGCCTCCATCATCTCCTCTTTGGTAATACCCCGTTGCAAACCATCTTTGGTATAGGCATCAATGCAATAGGGGCATTTCACCACATGAGAAACAGCAAGCGCGATGAGGGATTTTTCCCTGGCTGAAAGCGCTCCTTCTTCAAAGACTTTCCCGTAGTAATCAAAAAACTTTGTGCCGAGCTCTTCACTCCATTCAGTGATATTGCCAAATTTTCTGAGATCGGCCGGATCGTAATATGTATTTGCCATGTTAATTCTTATTGTGAGTTAGATGTAATTATTGAATACTGATGTCGCTATCAGCTGACTTCAGAAGCGTGATATATTATTATTGGATAATATGGCTTTTGCTAAGAGGTAAAAAGCCCTGAAAGAGGAGATCCCTTATTATAATGGGATTGAAGTATAATTGGATCAAAATGCCTTTCGAAGTAAGAAACAGGCCTGATCTCACGCTTAAAAGCAAGGCGGAAATAATTAAATATACTATAGGGTATATTTTTATAGCCCAATGCCAGCCTTTTAAGATCCCCTGGCTCGTCGATGTCCGACAAAACCCTCAACGTACAGATTTTTAGTCCTTTATATTTTAATCTGGCAATCAAATGTGTCGTTAAGCCCGATTTTTGCCAGGGTAATCGAAGCATTTCCTGCCTTAGAAATTGAGATTTGTGAAGTCCGATGAGATAAAACCCACCATCGGTACTGGGGCCAATGACGATCTGTCCCTTGTGCAATTCTTCCGCTGCTGTCAATATTTGTCTCGAGGAGATTCTTGGAGTATCGGCACCGATGGCAATGATATATTCGTATCCTTTTTCCAGGACATCTTCCATCGCATTCAAAAAGCGATTTTCGAAATTTGCCCCTCTTTGATGATGCTCATCGATATGAAAATATGGAAGCCCTGTTTTTTTTACTGCAGTTGATGTCCTGGCCATGATATCCCTGAATAATTCTCCACCACAAAGGAGAGATTTGCGCCTGGATTCCTCCTCAGGGGAGTTGGCGAAAATAAGGATGGCGGTATTGGAATATCCCTTGGGATTCATTTTCATATCTAACAGGTAAACATACAATAATTAGGTCCTGGATTATTGGTCGTGACTGCTTTTTTTTCATTACAAAAAAGTATGACAGATAGTAAACACGAAATTTTGACCGGACAGACCGAAGGGTTTGTCTGCGATCTAAAATGACCAATACCGATATGCACTTTTTACGATAAGCCAGCAAATTTTTCCGTTCAGGACATCAAAACGGTAATAAATATCCGGGATTTACCTCTCAAGCCGACCGATTGGTCGGCTTGGCAGAATCTAAATTAGCATACCGAAACTCATTAATCGGATATAACTACCTGATAATCGTATCTTCCAGGTACAGTTTTGGATCGCCAACACTCAAAGGAAGAAAGGCATTTCCAATTTCAATATTAAAAAACATAAGCACAGCTACCGAGGCTTGAAAAGAAATCAAAAGTCCAAATCAGACATCGTCATAATCAATCTTTAGTACTTCGGTGGTAGGGTGTGCCTGGCAGGTTAGAATTAAGCCTTCTTCTATTTCAGCATCTGTGAGGATCTGATTTTGTTCCATAGTAGCATTTCCCTCTATAATTTTGGCGATACAGGTACTACAAACACCACCCTGGCATGAATAAGGCGCATCGATATCCTGGTCCAGAACGGCATCGAGTACCAATTGTTTCTTTTCCATATTGAAGGTAAATGTTTCATCGTCTACAGTAACACTGATTTCTGTAGCACCACCTTTGGTCTGTTTTGGCTCTCCAGGAGCTTCAGAACTGCTAAAAAGCTCGGTGAATATGCGATCAGACGATACATCATTTTGTATGAGGCAATCGTTTACGATTTTGATCATCGATTCCGGCCCGCAGATGTAATGTGCATCAAATACGCGGTCTTTAAACTTGTTGCGCATGATAAAATTAACTGTAGAGGCCTCAATTCTACCGAAGATCGTCTCGTCGTACCTCGCTCTGCTAAAGATCCACTGCACAAAAAACCTATCGGTATATTTCTTTAACCATTCTTCAATTTGGCTCAGGAACATGGTTTCTTCCTTGTTTTGATTTCCATATAAAAGGATGACCGTGCTTTCCGGATGAGATTCCAGAGCGGTTTCCACTATGCTCATTATCGGCGTAATGCCACTACCAGCAGCATAGGCAATGATATTTTCAGCATTCGAACCAGGCTCATAGACGAATCTGCCCTCTGGTGGCATCACCTCCATAACATGGCCTACTTCAACTTCGGTATTGGCATAGACCGAAAATAATCCATCCGGCACCTTTTTTACCCCGATGGTAAGCTTATTGCTCCCCGGACTTGAGGATACGGAATAAGCGCGTCTCACCTCCTTACCATCAAATACATGCTTGATCGTGATGTACTGTCCGGCCTTAAACTCAAATACGGTTTTTAGTTGATCCGGAACTTCAAATGTGATCGCCACCGAATTCGGTGTTAATCGGTCGAGTTTTGACACTTTCAAAGGATGAAATTCACTCATGGTTTAGAAAATTTGTGCAAATCTAAAAAATACGGGGCCTTTAGAATACACTTGGCAGCTAAATTTTAACCTGGATCTGTAACAATTGCAGATTGTCTAATACTAACTTAGAAGGGAATTCTCAGCAAATGTTCAAACATTTTATCAGGCTTCAATGGAAATCCTTCTTCCGGGCAGCTTCCTATAAGAGCAATCTTGCGTTCAGGATCTTGATGATCTTTGGCGCATTATATTTTGCTGCTGTTTTTCTGGCACTCGGAGTAGGTTCTTTTTATCTCATCAGAGACGCGGGTGTTAACGATCCGTTACAATGGGTGAATCGTTATATGATTTATTATCTGGCTGGTGATCTATACATACGCTATATGCTGCAACGCATGCCTGTTATGAATATCAGACCGATGTTATACCTGCCTTTCAGCAAAAACGACATTGTAAGCTTCACGCTGGCAAAAACCGCCACTTCTTTTTTCAATTGGGCACATGCCTTCTTTTTTCTGCCTTTTACCATCGTTCTATGGAAGGAAGGCTATTCTTTTCCTGGTATTCTCGGTTGGCACCTGGGGATTATGGCATTGTTCTATTGTAATAATTTCATCAATATTTTGGTTAACAATAAGGACAAACTATTCTATTCTCTCTTAGGCCTCCTTGCGTTATTCGGCATCGCGCAGTATTACGGCTGGTTCGATATAACACGATATTCGGAAAAAGTTTTTAATCTGTACTATACCCTCCCGCAAACCGCTATTATTGCCTGGATTGTACTGGGTCTCCTTATCTGGAATGCAGCCCGGTACTTCAAAAAGAGGATGTACCTCGATGGTGGCCTTCAGATAAAACGGGAAATAGCCAAAACGGAGGACTTTGAATGGTTGAATCGCTTGGGAAATCTCGGCAGCTTCCTAAAAAACGATATCAAGCTCATCAAAAGAAACAAAAGATCCCGCACAACAGTGATCATGAGTGTGCTGTTCTTGTTTTACGGCCTGGTGTTTTTTCCGGAATCCATCGAGTCTTATGAACATCCGGTCTGGGATATATTTGCCGGAATTTTTGTCACAGGTGGTTTTCTCTTCAATTTCGGGCAGTTTGTGCCCAGCTGGGACAGTGCCTATTATCCGCTGATCATGAGTCAGAACATACGGTATCGGGAATACATACTCTCTAAGTGGTACCTGGTCATTTTTGCAACCGCCTTAAGTGCGGTTTTGGCCATGTTTTATCTCTACTTCGGATGGGATGCCTACCTGGCGGTACTGGTAGGGGCGATTTACAACATGGGTGTTAATTCACATTTGGTACTTTGGGGAGGCGCCTACATAAAAACGCCAATCGACCTTAGCTCAAACAAAAACGTATTAGGCGATAAACAGGCATTTAATATTAAAACACTCTTATTGATCTTGCCAAAAATCCTTTTGCCCATGTTGATCTACGGACTGGGCCATTACTGGATTGGCCCTTTAGCCGGATATGCACTGGTTACCATTGCCGGGCTATTGGGATTTGCTTTTAAAAATGCGGTTTTCAGGAAAATAGAATCGGTATACAAGAAAGAAAAGTATAAAACGCTCAAAGCGTACCAGCATAAAAACTGACAAATAAAATAGCCACTGAGAATGATACAAGCGAATAGTCTAAGCAAGCGATATGGCGACAAGACTGTATTGAATATAGAAAGTCTGGAAATACCTAAGGGTGAGAGTTTTGGACTGGTAGGCAACAACGGCGCCGGAAAAACCACCTTCTTTAGCCTGGTCCTCGACCTGATCCAGCCCAGTAGCGGTCTGATTTTCAACAACGGGATTCAGGTCAATACCAGCGAAGCCTGGAAACCCGTAACCTCGGCTTTTATCGATGAATCTTTTTTGATCGGCTATCTTACTGCGGAAGAATATTTCTATTTTATCGGGGAACTGAGGGGGTTGAATAAGGCCGATGTTGATGCATTCCTTCTCCGTTTCGAGGATTTTTTTAATCAGGAAGTGATCGGGCAAAAAAAGTATCTGAGAGACCTGTCGAAGGGTAACCAAAAAAAGGTCGGCGTTGTCGCTGCCCTAATCGGGGAGCCCGATGTAATTATTCTCGATGAACCCTTCGCTAATCTCGACCCTACCACCCAGATCAGACTAAAAGAAATAATTCGCGACTTAGCCAAAAACAGAGAGCGTACCGTCCTGATATCGAGTCACGATCTCATCCATGTTACAGAAGTTTGTGAGCGCATTGTCGTTTTAGAGAAAGGGGAAGTTGTACGCGATATAAAAACCTCGAAAGAAACCCTGAAAGAATTGGAATTGTTTTTTGCCGGGTAGTACAATAAAAGCGGCGGCAGACCTCCATTTGACCTCCTACATAACAACTATTTTTTGTGAACGGGAATTTTTACACCAAATTTGCGGCTTACCGGCATACTAAACGCTTTCTTTTTTAGTTTTGATTAGGTAAGAATACCGATATTTTGAAGCTTCAACTCAAACGAATTGTAATTGGTGTTCTTGGGGGCACACTCTTATTCGCATGTTCAACCAAGAAAGACGCCTTTGTTAACCGTAACTGGCACGCACTTACGACCAAGTATAACGTGCTGTACAACGGCAATATCGCTTTTGACGAAGGGCGTGAACAACTCAATAGTACTTATCAGGATAATTATTGGGAAATTCTACCGGTAGAACGGCTGCAGGTATCCGGAGAGGTAAAACTTGATTCCGAAGACAACAATCCAAATTTTGTCATCGCCGAAGAAAAGGCTACAAAAGCTATCCAGAAGCACGGAATGGAGATCGAAGGTGAAGAAAGGAATCCTCAAACAGATGAAGCTTTCCTTCTTCTTGGGAAAGCGCGTTATTTCGATGAACGATATATTCCTGCTATTGAAGCTTTCAATTATATACTTAGAAAATATCCAAAGAGCGATAAACTCGATGAAGCATCTATCTGGCGGGAGAAGACCAATATACGATTGCAGAATGAAGAGCTGGCCATCAAAAACCTCAAAAATCTGCTGCGTTACGAGCAACTAAAGGATCAAGATTATGCAGATGCCCATGCTATGATGGCACAGGCTAATATCAATATAAAGGAGTCCGAAACCGCGGTTCAGCATCTCAAGGTGGCCTCTGCCTACACAAAAAACAAGGCCGAAAAAGGACGTTATTATTTTATAATAGGGCAGTTATATAACCAGCTGGGATACCGCGATAGTGCCAATTTTGTTTTCGATAAGATCATCGAACTTAATCGCAAGTCGCCCAGGGTGTATATGATAAATGCTCATCTTCAAAAGGTACGCAACACCAAGGTGACCCCGGAGAATAAGGCCGAGATTCTCGAGTATCTCACCGATCTGGAGGAGAACCGTGAGAATCGCCCATACCTGGATATTATTTTTCACGAGATCGGATATTTCCATGAAAATAATGGATCAGACAGTCTTGCGCTCGCCTTCTATAACAAATCCCTGCGGGCTACGCGGAATCTTAGACAGTTAAATGCATTGAATTACGAATATCTGGGGGAACATTTTTTCGATGAAATCGAATACAAAACAGCCGGGGCTTATTATGACAGCGTTCTGACCAATCTCGATGAGAATACAAAAAAGTTTCGAACGGTTAAGAAGAAACTCGACAATCTTGAAGATGTTATAAAATACGAAGACATCGTTCAACATGCAGACAGTATCTTGATGCTGTATCACATGACAGAACCGGAACGAGTCGCCTATTTTGATCTTTACATTGCCGAACTTAAGAGAAAGGCCGAAGAGGCGGCCGCAGCGGAAGAAGAAAGAACCACTGCTGGTTTTGCGGCCTTCGCTGAAACGAAAGGCGGCAAGGAGAACAAGGGGAAATTCTACTTTTACAATATTGCGAGCCTGGGCTTTGGGAAGAACGATTTCAGAAATCGCTGGGGAGAAAGGGTGCTCGAAGACGATTGGCGCTGGGCAAATAAAAATCGCATTCGTCCTGCAGAGGATACTGGAGAACTCATTGCTGCAGGAGAAGATGATGATGGCCCGGTATCGGAAGAGGAGAAGTATTCTCTGGATTATTACCTGGAGAAAATCCCGACAGATCCAGCCGTCATAGATAGTCTTGGCACCGAAAGAAATTTTGCCAACTATCAACTTGGACTTATCTACAAGGAGAAATTCAAAGAAAATCTTCTTGCTGCCGGGAAACTTGAAGATGTGCTGAAATCGGATCCTGAAGAACGATTGATTTTACCTTCAAAATACAACCTTTACAAGATTTATGAGGAGTCTGATAGCGCATTAGCTGATCAGATGAAGGAAAATATCATTCAAAATCATCCTGAGTCTCGCTACGCAGAAATACTGCTGAACCCACAGGCCGTGATCGCCGGCATAGAGAATAGCCCTGAACGTAAATATGCAGAGCTCTTTAAATTATTTGAAGACCAACAATTTCTGACCGTCATCACCAGGGCCGAAGAGAATATCAATCAATTCACCGGCGAACCTATCGTGCCTAAATTTGAGATGCTCAAAGCCAATGCCATTGGCAGGTTACAGGGGTATGATCAATTTAAAGAAGCATTGAACTATGTAGCCCTGAATTATCCCAACAATCCGGAAGGGAAGAAGGCTGAACAAATGATCGAAGAGCAGCTCCCAAAATTAGAGCCCAAAGAATTTTCCCAGGAAACCGGTGCCAGTGGCACAGGGAATTGGAAGGTGATTTTCCCATTTAAAAGGCAGGAAGACGAAAAAGCTGAAAAACTGAAAAAGCGCCTGCAGGAGTCAATGATCGATCTGGAATATAAAAATGTGATTTCTAAAGATATTTACACTCTGGAGGACGAATTTGTAGTGGTTCATGGCTTTAAATCCAAAGATTTCGCCCTGGGATATGTAGAACTGTTAAAAGTAAACAAGAACTACCGTATTGATATTGAGAATTTTGTAATTTTATCCTCTAACTATAAAATTATTCAGGTCCATAAAAACATAGAGGAATACAAGGACCAGGTATTAACCCCAAAACCATAAACAGAATGTTTTCGGACAACAAAAAACCTAGAACTATGAGCGAACTCGGCGGACAGCCCAACAGAATCGAAAAGAACACCAAAATTAAGGGTGATATTATTTCTGAAGCAGACTTCAGGATAGACGGTAAATTAGATGGTAACGTTAAAACCTCAGGCAAGGTAGTTATCGGTAAGGATGGATATATTCACGGAAAAGTACAGTGTGTTAATGCGGATATTGAAGGCAGCTTTAATGGGGAACTAAATGTTTCCGAACTGCTTTCCCTTAAAGCTTCGGCCGTTATTGAAGGGAATGTTTCTGTGAACAAACTTGCGGTAGAGCCCGGAGCTACATTTAATGCTTCCTGTACTATGAAGGGCAAAGGCGGTCTTAGCAGCAGCACTTCTCCTTCGTCAGCAACCAGTACTGGTTCTGCTTCTACGGGCGGAACAACGCAAGGATACAAATCTTCGGTGAGTTCGGGTTCGAGCAAATCTGGGGAGCCGGCTAAAGCTTCCTGAGAAGATTGAAGAACTTAAGCGATACAGGTTCCTTTGGCTTGAAAAATATTAAAAGGGAACACTTCAAGAATTATTTTAAAGTGTCACGATCATCGTGGCACTTTTATTTTTTGATAGTTTTGTACCACCCATCGCACGCAAAATGACAGAGAAAAAAAAGAAACCTAATTATTGGTTAAGCCTTTCCGGAATAGCTATACAGATGGGGGTCATCATTTTTTTGGGCGCAAAAGCAGGCCAGTGGCTAGATGAGAATTATGCGGAATCCGGCACAACTTATACTGTAGTGCTAACGCTGCTGTCTGTTGCCATTTCGATGTACCTGGTCATTAAGCAAACCAAAAAACTTAACTCTTGAATAAGGGACTTCTGAATTTCGCCCTCCGTTTATTTCTGGTGCTGGCCTTTTTGGCCGGCTTACACTGGGCATATTTATATACTGTTGAAATTGCCATCGACCCGTGGACCATTGGATTCTGTTACCTGGTTAATTTTATTATGGCCCTGGCTATTTTTTATGTACTGCTCCGATTGGCCAGAGAAGAGAGTCAGTATCTTGGCTTTGTCTTCCTTGTAGGCAGCGCACTTAAATTTCTGATTTATTTTCTGGTTTTTGATCCGCTATTTAAACAAGATGGCGAACTCACGAGGGTG
This sequence comes from Flavobacteriaceae bacterium, assembly GCA_039768345.1. GTDB lineage: Bacteria > Bacteroidota > Bacteroidia > Flavobacteriales > Flavobacteriaceae > JAHEJJ01. Next base: position 10,605 of record JBDNAQ010000206.1, on the reverse strand, counting down.
GAATTCTTTCTCTTTTTTGTGCCCTATTTCGTATCGTTGATGGTCGAGACCATTGCACTGGTTAAGCTGCTTAGAACAGAGAGCTGAACAGCGATGCTCAATTGCTGAAAAAAGCTCCAAAATAAAAGGCTAAATGCTTTTTTCTTTTTGGGAGAATAGTTTACATTTGCACCGATTTTTGAAGCCCGTATCATGGACAATGTGCGTACCTCTTTCTTAAGCATATTTCTCTCAATTATTGTGTTCGGCCTGGGCCAAACGGCCTTTGCTAACATGGCTGAAAATTCTGGTGCCCCGGAGGAAAAAGATCTCAAGACCGAAATTGACGAATATATACAGCATCACCTGAAAGATTCACATGATTTTTCGCTCTTCTCCTATACAGACGACCAAAATATTACACATCATGTAGGCTTTCCTTTGCCGGTCATCCTATGGGATAATGGCCTGGTGGTTTTTTCTTCCTCTAAACTACATCACGGGGAAGCGGTAGCAGCGGTTGGAGGAAATCATTACAAAGTTTATCACGGCAAGATCTACAAAACCGATAGTGAAGGCACCATTCAATACGACGAGGCCCACCATCCCACCAATGTGAAGCCTCTGGATTTCTCTATCACCAAAAGTGTGGTCATGATTTTGATTACGGGCTTTCTGATGTTCTTGCTTTTTAGAGGCCTGGCGCGATCCTATTCAAAAAACCAGGGTATTGCCAAAGGTGTTGGCAGGTTTTTCGAGCCTATCATTCTATACATACGCGATGATATTGCTATTGCTACCATCGGTGAAAAACGATATAAAAAATACATGCCCTTCTTGCTGACCATTTTCTTTTTTATCTGGTTTTTGAATATGTTTGGTATGACACCGCTGGGGGTGAATGTAACAGGGAATATTGCCATTACCACCGCTTTGGCCATTTTGACCTTTTTACTGACGAATTTAACCGGGACTACAGATTACTGGAAACACTTGTTCGATCCGCTAGGGGATTCAATGCCCTGGATCGCTAAAATTCCACTGTACATTATCCTGATTCCTATCGAATTACTAGGGTTGATTATTAAGCCCTTTTCACTGTTAATCCGATTGTATGCTAACATGCAAGCGGGCCATATTGTGATCATGAGCCTGATCGGACTCATGTTTCTATTTAAAAATTGGATCGGAAGTTCATTGTCTTTCGGACTGGCATTTGCCATTTCCCTGATTGAGATCTTGGTCGCCGTATTACAGGCGTATATTTTCACCATGCTCTCGGCTCTGTACTTCGGTTTTGCCTCTGAAGAACACGAACATGCAGAGGCCCATTAATTTGAATGTTTAATTAATTTAAATATACTATTATGACAATTCCAAGAATTGTAGGTGCAGGACTGATTGTAATCGGTGTTGGTGTGGGTATCGGAAGAATCGGTGGCCAGGCTATGGAAGCCATTGCAAGACAACCCGAGGCCTACGGAAAGATCCAGACTGCAATGTTGATCGTTGCGGCCCTGATCGAAGGTATTGGTTTTGCTGCTTTGTTTGCAACAGCAGAAAACTAAGATCTTTAGACAATCAGTCGCAACGGTTGGTTGCGACTGATTGTTAATGTTAATAGGATAATAGTTAAGTACACAGCATTATGGAAAAACTTATAGAAGATTTCTCAATAGGCTTGTTCTTCTGGCAGACCTTATTGTTTATCGCACTGGTATTATTGCTTTGGCGCTATGCTTGGAAACCGATCCTCAATGCGGTAAATGATCGGGAAGAAGGAATAAAAAATGCTCTGGCGGCAGCAGAAGATGCAAAAAAAGAAATGCAGAATGTCACGGCCGACAGCGAAAAGCTTCTAAAAGAAGCCCGGGCAGAGCGGGAGTTAATGATGAAGGAGGCTCGTGAGATCAAAGAGAAAATTGTTACCGATGCCAAGGAACAGGCTCAGGTAGAGGGAGATAAACTGATCAAGCAGGCTCAGGCAACCATCGAGAGTGAAAAAAAGGCAGCGATCACCGATATTAAAAACCAGGTGGCAGAGCTTTCTGTAGATATAGCGGAAAAGATTATCAAAGAACAATTGGCCAACAAGGAAAAACAACTCAAGCTGGTCGATAATTTGTTGAATGATATCAAATTAGACTAACGAATCTATGAACGAATCAAGAGCAGCGATACGTTACGCAAAGGCGACTCTGGAACACGCATTGGAGACCAATGCCTCCAAAGTTGTAGAAGGCGATATGCGTGTGGTTCTGGAAACACTGGAGGCGAGTGATGAATTACGCGAGGTGTTGGCTAGTCCCGTTCTCACTGGTGATCAGAAAAAGAAGGTACTTCTTAAGATATTCCACCAGGCTGATAAGATCACAAAAAATCTCTTGATTCTGCTGGTTGAAAACAAACGGATCTCCTTCCTCGGAGAAGTTGCCAGCAAGTATATCTACTTAAACGACCTGTTAAAAGGTGAAAAAATAGCACAGATCACCACCGCGGTTCCGTTGACTTCCGATCTGGAAAAGCAACTTCTGAAACGAGTGGAAGGGTTAACGGGAAATAAAGTGTCACTGGAAAACACAGTTGATAAAAATATAATTGGAGGATTTATCCTTCGTATTGGAGATATGCAATTCAATGCGAGTATCGCCAATCAGTTGAACAATTTGAAAAGAGAATTTATAAATAGCTAACAGACCCGAAAGGGAAGCGAGATACATTAGATTATGGCAGGAGTTAAAGCCGCTGAAGTTTCAGCAATCTTAAAAGAACAACTATCAGGTTATGATGCAACAGCATCTTTGGATGAAATTGGCACCGTACTCCAGGTGGGCGATGGTATTGCCCGGGTTTATGGGCTCTCCAATGCTCAATACGGAGAACTTCTGGAATTCGAAGGTGGTCTGGAAGGTATTGTACTAAACCTGGAGGAGGATAATGTAGGTGTTGTTTTACTAGCTCCTTCAAAGGAGATAAAGGAAGGAGATACGGTTAAACGTACCGAAAGAATTGCCTCGATTAAAGGCGGCGAAGGTGTTGTAGGAAGGGTTTTGAATACTTTGGGCGCACCAATTGACGGAAAAGGACCAGTTAGTGGGGAATTGTACGACATGCCGTTGGAGCGAAAGGCTCCGGGTGTGATCTATCGTCAGCCGGTAAGTGAACCACTACAGACAGGTATCAAAGCGGTAGATGCGATGATTCCTATTGGTCGTGGGCAGCGAGAATTGGTGATCGGAGACCGCCAGACAGGGAAAACCACTGTTTGTATCGATACCATTATAAATCAAAAAGAATTTTACGACGCAGGTGAACCGGTATATTGCATCTATGTGGCAATCGGACAAAAAGCGTCTACAGTGGCAGGGATTGCAAAAACCCTCGAAGATAAAGGGGCACTTGCCTATACCACAATCATCGCGGCTAACGCTTCGGATCCGGCACCAATGCAGGTTTATGCACCTTTCGCAGGAGCTGCCATCGGCGAGTATTTCAGGGATACCGGCCGGCCGGCGCTGATCATTTATGATGATCTTTCAAAACAAGCGGTGGCGTACAGGGAGGTTTCTCTCCTGCTCAGACGACCACCAGGACGGGAAGCTTATCCCGGAGATGTATTCTATCTTCACAGTCGCCTTTTGGAGCGTGCTGCCAAACTTATTGATGATGATAGTGTAGCCGAGAAGATGAACGATTTACCAGATTTCCTCAAGTCAAAAGTAAAAGGAGGAGGTTCGCTTACGGCTCTGCCTATAATCGAGACTCAGGCAGGCGACGTTTCTGCCTACATCCCTACCAATGTGATCTCTATTACTGATGGTCAGATCTTCTTAGAACAGGATCTATTCAACCAGGGTGTCAGACCAGCGATCAACGTGGGTATATCGGTTAGTCGTGTGGGTGGAGCTGCACAGATCAAATCGATGAAAAAAGTGGCAGGTACTTTGAAACTAGATCAGGCACAATTCCGCGAACTTGAGGCTTTTGCCAAATTTGGTTCAGACCTGGATGCCGCTACCCTTAACGTTATTGAGAAAGGTCGGCGAAACGTGGAAATACTCAAGCAGGCACAAGCCGACCCATTTACCGTTGAAGAGCAGGTCGCGATTATCTTTGCAGGCTCTAAGAACCTGTTAAAAAATGTTCCTGTTGAAAAGGTAAGGGAATTTGAGAGAGATTTTCTTGAGTTCTTAAAGGCAAAACACCGTGATATTTTAGATACTCTTAAGCAAGGGAAACTCACTGATAATGCTACTGATACATTGACGAAGGTCTGTAAGGATCTGGCCGACAAATACAAAGATTAAAAGAACGCTAATCAGCACAGCAGTACATGGCTAATTTAAAAGAAATTAGGAACAGGATTTCATCGGTCTCATCAACCATGAAGATCACCAGTGCCATGAAAATGGTATCTGCTGCTAAACTTAAAAAGGCTCAGGATGCAATTACGGCAATGCGCCCGTATGCGAATAAGCTCACAGAGTTGATCCAGGGACTTAGTGCTAATCTCGAATCGGATGGCATTAGCGGTTATGCAGATCAGCGGCCGGTGAACAAGGTTCTGATTGTAGCGATCACTTCCAACCGGGGCCTGTGTGGTGCTTTTAACACCAATATAATAAAGGAGTGCAGAGCGATGATCGAAGACGAATACTCGGGCCAACAAGTCGAACTGATCACGATTGGAAAAAAGGCGCATGATTTGCTTGAAAAGAACTTTTCAATTGTGGAAGACCACAGCCCGGTATATGATGACCTTAGCTTTCAGAATATAGCGCAGATTGCAGATAACCTCATGAACTATTATTCGGAAGGAGCCTATGATAGGATTCTTCTGATCTACAATAGGTTCAAGAATGCTGCTACTCAAATCATAATGAAGGAACAATTCCTTCCTATTCTTCCATCAGCAGAAGAGAAGGAATCAACGGCCGATTACATTTTTGAGCCTTCATCTGAAGAGATCGTTGTTCACCTGATACCAAAATCATTAAAAACGCAGCTTTATAAGGCAGTTCGTGATTCGTATGCCGGTGAGCATGGTGCAAGGATGACAGCAATGCACAAAGCCACAGATAACGCATCCGAACTTATAGAAGAACTCACCCTTACCTACAACAAGGCTCGTCAGGCAGCGATCACCAACGAGATTCTCGAAATTGTCGGTGGTGCTGAAGCCCTTAATAATTAAATCATAAGATTCTGTTTTCAAGATATCAAAGGCCTCCTCTGGAGGCTTTTTTATTATGCCGACGATGATCATGCCGTGTGGCGTTTATCCGCAAGGTCTATATTATATGACAGATCATGATAGCTGAGGTTTAACTAACTTTGATCAGAGGCCATAAATAGCTACTTTTAGACCCTACCTAACGCGCAACCGGTTGAGCTTGTTCAAAAAACTTTTTAAACATACGTTTATCTACGGTCTGGCTACTGTCTTGCCACGTATGCTTTCGTTTATCCTGGTGCCGCTTTATACCCGTGTAATGCCGCCGGGTTCCTATGGCGAAGTCACCTTGATTTTTACCTGGTTCGCCATTTTTAATGTATTTCTAGCCTACGGGATGGAGACCGCCTTTTTTAGGTTTGTTAATCGGGAATCGGATAAAGAACGTGTGATCTCTACTTCGCTGATCTCCATTTTGGTAAGTACAGGTCTTTTTGTCCTGTTCGCATCGATTTTTCGGGAATCGTTAGCAGAGACTCTTAATATCGAATATCGTTATATCAAGTATGTCATCCTTATTTTATCACTCGATGCTCTTGTGATCATTCCTTTTGCATGGCTAAGGGCCGATGAAAAACCGCTTAAATATGCGCTAATTAAAATATTCAATGTGGCACTGAACCTCTCGTTGAATCTTTTTTTCCTCCTCCTTCTTCCGAAACTGGCCGACACCAATCCCAAAGGATTGCTCAATGCCATCTATATTCCGGATTTCGAGATTTCATATATATTCATCTCCAATTTGATCGCCAGCGCGGCTACACTGATGATTATGAGCGGCACTTATTTCCGTGTGCGATATGTTTTCAATCGCAGGATATGGCGTCAGATGCTGGGCTATGGATTACCTGTAATGGTGGCCGGAATCGCTTATACTATTAATGAGGTCTTCGACAGGATATTGCTTGCTGAACTCCTGCCAGAAAACATTGCCAAAAGTGAACTTGGTAAGTATTCTGCCTGCTACAAGCTTGCGCTTTTCATGACCTTTTTTGCCACCGCATTTCGCCTGGGAATCGAACCCTTCTTTTTCAGTCATGCTTCCTCCGAAAACCCCAAAAAAGCATACGCCCTCATTACAGACTACTTTGTGGTGCTGGGAAGTGTGATTCTTTTGGTAGTAGTTGTATTTACCGATGTGTTGAAATTGATAATCGAAAAAGCCTATTGGGAAGCACTTCCTATCGTCCCGATAATATTGCTCGCCAGTTTTTGCCTTGGGATATATCATAATCTTTCGGTCTGGTATAAGGTGACCGACAGAACCCGTTATGGGGCATATTTTTCCCTGGTTGGCGCTTTAATCACCATCGTGATCAACTTTTTGCTTATACCCGAAATAGGCTATTATGCATCTGCCCTTGCCACATTAGCCGCATATTCAACGATGATGTTCCTGTCTTTTTTCTACGGAAGGAAATATTACCGGATCCCATATAATCTGCGAAAGATTATTTTTTATTCCCTGGCATCCATTTTGTTTTCTGCGCTATCTTTTTATGTTTTCGACCGGAATCTTATCGCAGGATCCATACTTCTCCTGGTATTTTTAACTTTAGTTTATCGCATGGAGAAAGAAATATTGAGGAGGATTATCCTTAGTTTTACACGCAAATCAGATTGATATGTCGAGTATAGATGTCAAGATCATCAATAGATCAAATCACGAGTTACCTGAATATAAAACCTCTGCTTCTGCCGGGATGGACCTAAGAGCCAATATTAATTCTCCTATAACGTTACAACCTTTAGAGAGATCATTGGTCAAAACAGGATTGTTTATAGAGCTCCCAGTGGGTTATGAAGCTCAGGTAAGGCCCCGCAGCGGCCTGGCCGCAAAGCATGGTTTAACGGTCTTGAACACGCCCGGAACTATCGATGCCGACTATAGAGGAGAGATTGGCGTAATTCTTGTGAATTTGTCTAATGAATCCTTTACCCTTGAAGATGGAGAACGCATTGCTCAATTGGTGGTGGCAAAGCATGAAAGGATAAACTGGACAGAGGCAGAAGAACTCACGGAAACCTCAAGAGGGGCTGGGGGATTTGGAAGCACAGGTACTCGTTAGCATGTCGATTCAATGCACATGGTAATCAAATAGATGAAGGGACAATGAAGTTGAATGTTGGCAAGATAGTATTCCTGACATTAGCATGTATAGGATTAACGATGGCACATGCCCAGGAAGAAGAAAGTGCGGAACTTTACCTGGAGGAATACACCGATGAATTCCAGGAACGATTTTTTGAGGCACTTAAGCAAAAAGGGATCGAAAATTACGACAAGGCAGTCAACTTGCTGCTCGAATGTAAGCAAATGGAACCCGGTATCAGTACCATCGATCATGAACTGGCTAAAGTTTATCTTAATCAAAAGGAATGGGTCTCTGCCCTGGAGTACAGTATTGACGCACTGAAGAGTCAGCCTGAGAATTACTGGTATGCCAGCACCTTTACAGAGGCATTACAACCGCAAGGGCGTACTTCCACCGATCTGATTGCCAGGATCCCATTCCAGAACGAAAGCTTAAAGCAGAATCTTGCTTTGATCTACTATGGGCGAAGAAATTACAAAGAAGCCCTTAAAATCCTTAAAGAAATGGGCATTTCGACCTTTACCAAAGACCTCACGGCAAAGATCAGGGATTCGATCGATATGGCTTCTAAGAAGATGGCCAAACCCCCTCCAGTAGTAGAAAGTGTAGAAAAAGAAGATCCCTTAGAAGATTACAAAGAGCAGTTCGACGCCTTATTAGCCGCAGAAGACTATACAGCCCTTGAAGCAGCCGTAGCTGAAGCGCTTGAACTGTTTCCCTCTCAGCCCTACTTTTATTTGATGATGGGCAAAACCCTTTCCTTGAAAAATAATAAAAAAGAGGCAGTTAAAGTATTGGAAGCCTCACTCGATTTTTTGCTCGATGACTCTGCACTTGCTGATGAAATTTACAAAGAATTGGCCGATGCTTACAGGGCTATGGGAAACGCAAATAAGGCAAATATGTATCTTAGCAAAATAAAAAATGGCTCTTGACCCCGGCGCACATATTGGTCTTTTAAAAGCAAAGGTATCCTTGCTTGGTTTGCTGGTATTTTTGATGTTTGGATGTAAATCTACCAAAAACATTACCAAAGAAGGCCTTGTAAAAGACATGCCGGTTAAAACCATCATTGCAAATCACTATAAGAATAAATTGGACTTTACCACTATTAGTGGAAAAATAAAGATCGATTATTCTGAAGGCCGCAGCACCCAGAGTGTGGGAGTTAGCTTTCGTATGAAAAAGGACAAGGCCATATGGGTAAGTGCACCTTTGGGAGTTATAAAGGCCTATATCACCCCAGAACGGGTTTCATTTTATAACAAGTTACAGAACGAATATTTTGATGGGGACTACTCATATTTCAATGAGATCCTTGGGTTCGACATTGACTTTTTCAAGATCCAGAACCTGCTTACAGGAGAAGCCCTATTGGATTTAAAAGCGATAAAATATAGCGCAGAGACCAATGGGAAGTATTACGAACTAACGCCCAAAGAAAGTTCGGAAATACTCAAAACCCTCTTCTTTTTAGAACCTGAAAACTATAAGCTCGCAAGACAACAATTGTCGCAACCCGAGGAAAAAAGATTGCTCGATATTCATTATAAGAACTATCTAAAATATGGAGACCGGGTCCTCCCGCATGAAGTAGGAATCGTGGCGATTGAATCGATGCAGCGGACCTTTATAGATATAACCTATAAAAATATTGAATTCGACCGTGAGCTGAATTTTCCATACAGGATCCCAAAGGGATACGATGAGATACTGGTAAAATAAAATGCGGATAAGGGCCCCATATCTTTTGTTACTAATCATACTGCTCTGCTGCGGGAGCTTTTCCTTGCTTGGCCAGACCAATGAACAGAAACAACTGGAAGCCAAACGAGAGCGTCTCCAGGAAGAAATAAATGAAATCAACCGCCTGCTTTTTGCAGAAAAAAAACAAAAGGGCACTATTCTGGATCAGCTGGAAGTACTCGATCAAAAGATCAATGTCAGGCAACAGTTGATAAGAGTGACAAATCAACAGGCAAATTTATTGAGCCGCCAGATCAATACCAATATCCGAAATATCAGCAAGCTTCGCGAAGATCTTGAGGTGCTGAAGAACGAGTACGCTGAGATGATCAGAAAGTCGTATCAAAATAAATCTCAACAGAATCGATTGATGTTCCTGCTTTCATCTGAAACATTTTTTCAAGCGCTTAAGCGGTTGGAGTATATGAAACAGTACACTCAGTACAGGAAGATGCAGGGAGAGGAAATCGCAGTTAAAACTGCGGAACTCACACAATTAAACCAGGAACTTACTGATCAGAAAAGCGCAAAAGAGGTATTGATCGCCAACAATTTAAGGGCTAAGAATCAAATGATGCGCGAGATCAAATCTCAGAAAGAACTGCTAAAATCCATCCGACAGAATGAAAGCAAGTACGCCGCTGAGATCCGGAAGAAAACCGAGGAGACCAAGAAACTAGACAGGCAGATCGACAGACTTATCAGAAGCGCAATTGCAGCCGCTAACAAGGAGGCCGGAGGATCATCGAATAGCAGTAGCTTTGTCATGACCCCTGAAGCGAGCCTGGTGGCCCGGAACTTTTCACAAAACAAAGGGAAGCTCATTTGGCCTGTTGAGAGGGGCGTTAAAAGACAGGGCTATGGCGTTTATAAGGATGCGCTTTACCCCGGGATCAAGCACCAGAGCAATGGAGTGATTATTGCAACTGATGAAGGAGCAAAAGCCAGGGCCGTTTTCGATGGGGAGGTGATTGCCATACTGGCCGTTCCGGGAGGAAATAAAGGTGTTCAGATTAAGCATGGCAATTATATCAGCACCTATTACAACCTTTCGAATCTATATGTTAAAAAAGGAGATAAAGTCGGGGCTAAAGAAGAGCTGGGAGAAATATATACCAATCGGTTTAATGGCCTGACTCAGTTAAAATTTTATCTTTATAGAGATGCAACCCGCCTGAATCCTGAGGAGTGGATTTACCGGCTTTAAATCTTAATTATTTATGGGCACTATTACAGATATTCAGGGAACATTTACACTACACAACGGCGTAAAAATGCCATACTTTGGGCTAGGGGTTTATCTTTCTGAAGATGGCCAGGAAGTAATAAATGCGGTCAAATGGGCTCTTGATGAGGGTTACAGGCATGTTGACACCGCCTCGGTGTATAATAATGAATCTGGCGTGGGCCAGGGTATCAAGGAATCCTCGGTGCCACGTGAAGAGGTTTTCCTGGTAAGCAAAGTCTGGAATTCGGACCAGGGTTACGATAGTACTTTAAAGGCTTTTGATGATAGTCTGGCCCGGCTTGGCACCGATTACCTGGATCTTT
>JBDNAQ010000019.1:0-9569 GCA_039768345.1 Flavobacteriaceae bacterium | reverse complement strand
GATAGGTGTAGGAGTCGTAAGTAGTAAGAAGAGTTCTTACGAACCGAAACCGTTTCCCCGATGAGTTCAACAGGGTCGTTGATCAGGCTTCTCTGTTTTTGCCTGTACTTTAACTGCTCATAATTATCCGGTTTGCGTTGTACCAGCACCTGTTGAGTGAGATATAGATAGTCGGTAAAGGAAGCGATCTTCTGGCGTTCTTTGGTAATGGCCAGTCCATGAGCGACGATATCGATACTCCCTTTTCTTAATTCTTCAAGCATCTGGTTGAGGTCGCGGGCGATGGTCAGCTCCAGATCGAGTTTAAAGTGTTCCGCCAGTTTTCGAAGCATTTCGTATTCATATCCCATTGGTTGGCCACGATAGAGGAAGTAGCTTGTGCCGCTATAGGCGATCAGGGCTTTTAAGGTGCCCTCTTTTTTTATATCGGCCAGATCACGGATGTCATAGGTATCGAAACGTGAGAGTACTTTGTCTGCCTTGTCCGATCTGCAGGAAAAGCAAAGAAGCAATGTCAATAATGCTAAGCAGATATGAGTTTTCATCGGCGACAATCCGTGCAAATAGCTGTTTCTCAGAGGAGAAATATACTAAAATTGTGGTTACCCGACTTTGAATACCGTATTAGTGCCTTATCTCACCAGTCTGGGTTAAGGCCTGACCGAAGAAGTATTAATCGTTTTTTTAAAGCCAAAAATCAATAGCCAAAGTGTCAAAACAATAAAGTGGATGCCATTTTGCTGATAGAACCAGAAACTCACCTTGATATCGAAAAGCTGGACTGCACTTGCGAAAAAAACCGCTGTCATGGCCGCCATTCCCCAGATGGGTATAAAGCGGGGTAGCCATCTTCCTTTAAAAAAGGCAATAAATAATAAGAATGTAGCCGAGCTGTAGCCCATCAAACTTAGAAAATGACCCCAGAAATACTCATTGATCAGGACCTTGGCTATAATATTATAGTGGGTCAATTCAGCCACAGGGACCTCCTGGACCTGCTGGCTGAGGTTGATCAGCGACAAATGACCGATATCGCCCATAAGTGTGGTGCCGAATTGGATGATCCAAATCGACAGAAACCATAGGGCCATGGATTTAGAAATCTGCCTGACAAAGGGGAAAAGGAAAATAGCGATCCCAAACCATAAAAGGCCGGCAGCGATGTTTAGCACTATAGCTAATTTCATGTCGAAGGCCTGCTCTAAAACTTGTCCTAGTATATTATCACTAGCTAATAAACTCGAATTTAGCCCTCTCAGATTCAGTGATGTTACGCCTAAAAGGATAATGATAAGGAACAGAAAACCGATTATCCGTCCGTTATTTTTAGTGAGTTGCATGTTGTTTTGTTTGGTTGTTTACACTCATTAGAAGAACAAAAAGTGGAATTGTTACAATGGGGAGAAATTAATAATTGAAAATTGAAAACTGTCGAAGCGTAGCGAAGATCCTGACCTGAGCAAAGCGATGCGTCAGGAAAAATTGAAAACTGTCGAAGCGTAGCGAAGATACCTGCCCGATGGAAAGGCGGGTTGACCTGAGTGCAACGAAGCGTCAGTGAAAGTGATAAATGATAAGTGAAAAGTTGTAAATTCTGTCAAGCTATACTTCGTCCGGCTGAGAAGTGTTTATCTTACCGTCAACCGTCAACCGTCAACCGTCAACCGTCAACCGTCAACCGTTCACCGTCAACCGCCAACCGTCCACCGTCCACCGCGAACCGTCCACCGTCCACCGTCCACCGTCCACCGGCAACCATCAACCGTTCACCGTCCACCGTCAACCGTCAACCGTTCACCGTTCACCGTCAACCGTCAACCGTTCACCGTTCACCGTCAACCGTCAACCGTCAACCGTCAACCGTCCACCGTTCACCGTCCACCGTCCACCGTCAACCGTTCACCGTCCACCGTCAACTGAGATCAGAAGAAAGAACGTCTGAATGCAACAGGGCAGTGGTTATTTTGTCGTTGGGCCACCCATGTTGGTGAAAAAACTATCGATGGGTTCCCAGAGCTCAATTTTGTTGCCCTCGGGATCGAGGATATGAACGAATTTACCATAGTCGTACGCTACGATACTGTCGAGGATGGTAACACCTTCTGCACGTAGATTCTCCACCAGCGCCTCGATATGCTGCACCCGGTAATTGATCATAAATTCTTTTTCAGAAGGGTCAAAATAGTCGGTATTCTCATCAAATGGTCCCCATCGGAGGTAGTTGATCTCCTCTGGGTTGTTGGCATTCCTGAATTCAAAAGGCGAGCCGAAGTCATCTATGGCGAGCCCGAGGTGCTTCCCATACCATTCGTTTACTACTTTAGGATCTTTCGAACGGAAAAAGATACCGCCTATTCCGGTTACTCTAGGAGTGCTGTCGTTTTTCATGATTACTGTTTTTTCGGGTTCACTATTGGCTGTTTCAGATATATTGGCGTCGGCGCGTTGGATCCAAAGCGACACGGCGATTACCAGTAATAGAAAGATCAGGTAAGGGATATATTTTCTCATATAGGGTTCACTATCAACAGACTAAAAGTATGAATAATTGATTAAAACACAATCCGTATAAATTTGTATCGTAAGACTGTAACATTTTGAATGTCAAACAGTCTAACTATCAAAATCTATCTTATGAGAATATCCAATATTTTTTTATTTGCATTAATCGGGCTTATAATAAGCTGTGCCCCGAAAGAAAAAGAAACAGCCGAGGCGTCAATTCCTGATTTGGTAGACAGGGAATTATATTTTGGAAATCCGGATAAGATCCAGGTACGGATCAGTCCCGATGGAAAGTATTTTAGCTATCGCGCACCGGTAAATGGTGTTATGAACATTTGGGTAGGGCCAATAGATCAGCCCGAAAGTGCACAACCGATCACCAAAGATACTTTAAGAGGTGTGAGGAATTATCAATGGTCCTATAAACCGGGCTTGCTTTTGTATGCCCAGGATAAGGGAGGCGATGAGAACTGGCATGTTCATCTTGTGGATGTGGAAAACAAGACAGACACCGATCTTACTCCACAGGAGGATGTCAAGGGCCCCGATGGGCAACCTATGATCGATCCGACCAATGATAAGGTCTTTCGCCCACGTTTCCAGATCATGAGTGTTTCAAGGGATATGCCAGATCAGATTCTCATCAGGGCGAACAATACTGAACCTTCTAACTCTGATGTCTATAAGATAGATTTGAACTCCAAGCAAATGGAGCTGGTGGTCAAAGATGATTCATTCTTATCGATTGTTGCCGATAATAGCTATAATATACGGTTGGCGACAAAAACCAACCCCGAGGGTGGTCAGATAGTTTATAAATATAATGGAGGAAACTGGGATGAGTACTTTAGGGTACCCCAGGAAGACATGCTCACTTTTGGCTTTTTTGGATTCGATAAAGGGAATGAAAATGTCTATATGATCGATAGCCGTGGTAGAGACAAAGCAGCCTTATATAAATTGAATATCCAGACCGATGAGAAAACCGTGGTCGCAGAGAGTGATAAGGCAGATATATCCAATGTGATGGTACATCCTACTACTTATGAAGTTGAAGCCTATGCCACCAATTATCTTCGGGAGGAATGGGTATCTCTGACTGATGAAATGAAGAAAGATCTGGACTATCTGACCAGTTTCAAAGAAGGTGATCTGGGTGTGTATTTCCGATCCACAGATAACAATACATGGATAATCGCCTATGATTCACCACAGGAGTTTCTGAAATATTATAAATATGATCGTGCCAACAAGAAGGCTGAATTGTTGGTTTCATCGAAGCCCGATTTCGACGATGTACAGCTCGCAAATATGTATCCGGTAGAGATCGAAACACGCGACGGATTAAAACTTGTTTCCTATTTGACCATTCCAAGTGAACTGGACGTAGATGGCCGTACTTCTTCTCCGGCACCTACCGTTTTGCTGGTACACGGCGGACCATGGGCCAGGGATAATTACGGTTTTAACACCATACACCAATGGCTTGCCAACAGAGGCTATGTAGTGCTTTCTGTGAACTACAGGGGTTCAACAGGTTTTGGGAAGAATTTTATCAATATAGCGGCCAAGGAATGGGCAGCTAAAATGCACGATGACCTTATCGATGCCGTCGACTGGATGGTGGAGGAGAAGATTGCAGACAAGGATAAAATAGCCATCTATGGTGGAAGTTATGGCGGATACGCTACCCTGGTCGGACTTACGTATACTCCCGATGTTTTTGCCTGTGGTGTTGATATTGTAGGTCCTTCAGATCTCAATACACTGATCAACACGATCCCTCCTTACTGGAAATCCTTTAGGGATATTTTTGTTCACCATATCGGTGACCCCGATACAGATGAGGGAGCCGCCTTATTGTCGGATCGTTCGCCCTTACATAGGGTAGACAGTATTCAAAAGCCTTTGTTGATAGGGCAGGGGGCCAATGACCCAAGGGTGAAGCAGGCCGAATCTGACCAGATCGTTGAGGCGATGAAACAAAAGCAGATCCCGGTTACCTATGTCCTGTATCCCGATGAAGGCCATGGTTTTGCCAGACCTGAGAATAATCTTTCCTTCTTTGCGGTATCGGAAGTTTTTCTGGAAAAACATCTGGGCGGAAGAGTACAGGAAATCGGTGAGGATTTTGAAGGCAGCAGTATCCAGATCATCAACGCCGGAGACCTGAAAGCATTGGATAATCCTAAAATGTAGGAAGATTCAATTGAAGAACTATAGCGGCCGGAATAATCCGGTCGCTTTTTTTATTTTTCAAGGTAATTTTTAAGGTTTCCCTTTATAAAATACTCCCACCCGCCTATGCAGCTCTCCCTGGTAAATTCCGGCATATCGTCAGGAAAACTTTCAAGACCCGAATTGGTGAGACGGAGTAAAGTTCCGTTCTCTTTTTCATGCAGTTCGAAGGTGACGAACCCTTCCCCTTCCATATCCTCATAACTCCAGTGATAAGTGATCTTGCTTGGGACCTCTGCCTCCAGGATCTTCCAGCAATGGCGAAAAATCCTTCGCCCTGAATCCACGTCGAATACCGTTGTAAAACCTTTTTCTGCCTTAAATTCCGGGATATCGGCAAAAAACCATTCTACCATTTGCTCTTGCTCCGTAATGGCCTTCCAGACCTTTTCTACAGGCAAATCAAAATACTGCTCAATTATTATCGGTTCTCTACGATCGTCCATTTATTACCGTTCCGGGCTTAGTGAATTAAAGTTGTGACAGGGCAGACTTGTCTACTAATAGCATCTGCTTTGATTAAGCCAAGTCATAATTTACATAAAATAATTCCAAATCAGATAAGGCCCATGCCCAGCGCAACTGATAGTAAGATAAGCATTATAGCGACGATCACCTGAAGCGAATGCAGTGTTATTTTTTTTAGCAGCTTATTCCCCAAAAAAGCCCCGGCAATTGCAGCCAGGGTACCGCATATGACAATAGGGATATTCTCCCCTAGTCCTGATTCCTTAAAACGGGTCGAATATACACCGAGACGGGTGAAATCGACCATCGTGGAGACCACCACAGCCGTGCCGATATATGCCTCCTTAGACAGTCCGGCTTTTATGAGAAATGCTGCCCTCAGCGCGCCTTGATTCCCAGAAAGTCCGCCGAAGAAACCACTTAAAATACCTCCAAGAGGAAGTTTGTCTTTGCCGAATTGTAACCGGGTGAAAAAAGGAATGAGGTCCATCAATGCGAAACATATAAGCAATATGGAGATAAGGAATTTAACCGGATATACTTCCCATATGCGCCCGGCCATTTCGTAGCTAAACAGCGGGCTGGCATCGGGAATGTTCAATAAGATCCAGGCACCTGCAAAAGCGGCGATCACCGCCGGAATGCCGAAACGCAGTACGGTGCTTTTGTCGGCACCTCTTCCTACAAGTGCTATTTTAAAAATATTATTGCTAAAATGGACAATACCCGTCAGTGCAATGGCCGCTTCCACTGGAAAGAAGATCATAAAAACAGGGGTAAGGATAGTACCCAGCCCGAAACCTGAGAAAAAGGTCAGGATAGCGGCAAGAAATGCAGTAATAGCAATTACAAAAAATTCCATTAATCAGGGATTTCTAATTTTCGTTCTTCGCTGATTCCTCCTTCGATATTGTAATAGGCAATGATCTCATGAATCATTTCATTTCGTATATAGTGCCACTCACTGACCTCCAGCCTGAAGTCTTCTTTGATTGCGCTATATCGGACACATACCTTATCGGCATCATAAAAAGCATCGTGAACCTTAAAGCGATGACCCAAAAATTTATCCCGGTTCGCTTTTACAATTTCAAGATATGGGCTTTTACCTTCAATAGTACCGTAAGGACTGGTATGCTTAAAGTCATCAGCGATGGGTAGTTGCTCGAAATTGCCTTCTTCCCAGCATTCAAACCATTTCTGAACGATTATTTCAGCCTTCATAACGCAATATTAAAAAAGATTCTACCAGCTTTCTTGATTTGGCAAAAAAGTCTGGCTAAGTTAATATAAAAGAGAAAAGGTGGCCATAGACAATGACCACCTCCATTATTAAAATATATGATTTTATTATTCGTCTGCTGCCAGTTGTGCTGCCAGTCCGTTTACATCCCAGTATTCAGAACTTTGAGTGATCTTGCCTTCATCATTCACAGAGGAAAGGCTAAAATACTTTACGCCAATTTCCTTTCCTGATTCGGTATGTGTGGCCGTCCAGGTTCCATAGGCACGGATAATGGTCGAACTGACATTGGCCATTCCCTTAGGAAATACCGAACCCGACCAGAACCCGTTGACGGTAGAATCGGGCATGACTATACCCTCTGTATATTTGATGTTTTCGAAGCCATCGTGATAGCCTTTAAGGGCTTCCATAAATTCAGTTTTGCCCAACCACTTGTCGCCGTTGTAGTAAGGCGGACTCCATTGAAAGTCGTCGGCGATCATGGCAGATTGTGCTTCCAGATCTTCGTCACCATGGGCCTGGTAGAAAGCCTCCAATACCGCCACCTTGCGGTCAAAGGCATCGTAGTCTGGCATATCGGCCTCTTCTTTTGGCATTTCGGCCTCTTTGGCTTGTTCCTTACAGCCAAATAGCGTTAATACTCCAAGCATGATCATTGAAAAAATTTTTGATTTCATCAGTGTTAAATTAAAAGGTTAGTAGTTATAAAGTTATCTGCTTAAGGTACAAAAATTTTAAAAAGAGCTTTTCTTAGCCTGGGAACGGCAGAATTACCTCATGGCTCATTTCGATAATTTGTCAAGCTTTTTTCTCGACCATTGGAGGACGCTTCTGGCCACGATGGCGAATACTGCAGCACCGGAGTTAAAGGCGATATCGATTGGATCGAAAACCCGTCCGGGAACAAATAACTGGATGCATTCATCTATCAGTCCTACTATAATGGTGATGCCGATTGCAACTAAACCTGGTATGTTCACGAGCTTTCTCTTACGATTTCTCTCTAATAAGGCCTCATGGATAAAGACGGCCAATACACTGTATTCGATGAGGTGACTGCGTTCTTCGGGCACGGCCATACGCAATAAAACCAGCAGGTAGATTGCGAAGACCCCCAGCCACATGCCGATTTCCAAAGCGCCTGCCTGCCGTTTCCATCCATACCAAAGCACAGTGGCCAGCACCAGGACGATCGCCAGCCAAAAACCATTGGTAAGGAGTTCACGTTCACGTAAATAACCTGAAAGCGGCCGGCCGATAAAGATCAATGAGTAGATACCTACGACCACTACGGCAACCGCTGTCCAAAGACGTTTTTCCCTTTTGGAAGTAAATGTCATGTGTTTTAGCGCCCTACAAAAAAAAGATGCCAGGCTGATTTTACTATTTGGTTTTCGGTTCTCTAAAGATCAATTGCATAACAAGACTTAAGTTTGAAGCAGCTCTGCGAGCCTGTCAAAAGTGGATGCCCATCCATTATAAAAGCCCATGGCTTCCTGTTGTTTGCAGTATTCTTCAGTGGGGTGGACCACATTAAAAGTGAATTTGGTCTGATCTCCATCGGCCTCCAATAAGACCTCCAGGCTAACGCCTTCGGTCATCGGCTTGAAATCTGCTGAGGTAACAAGTTTGTTAGGCGGACTGAGTTCCTTATAGATACCTTCGGCGATGAAATCTTTGCCATCGGGCATTCGCATAGCAAACCTCCAGGTACCGCCCACTTTTAATTCATGTACCTCTACACGGGTGTCCATGCCTTTGGGTCCCCACCATTTGGCGATATGCTCGGGCTGGGTCCAGGCATCCCATACGAGCTGAATAGGAGCGTTTAAGATTCTTTCGATGGTCAGGGTACGGTTGTCTTGACTCATAATTTTTTGTTTTTAGATGAAAGTTGGTTTACATAAGCCTCAAATGAATCGACCTTTTCTTCCCAGAGACTGCGATACCGATCGATCCATAAGAAAGCCGGGATCAGTTCTTTAGGTTGAATGCTGCAATAACGCACCCTTCCCTTTTGTTCTATCCTGACAAGGCCACATTCCTGAAGAATTCTCAGTTGTTTGGAAATGGCAGGCCGACTGATATCAAAATGATCTGCCACCTCATTGATCGTAAGAATATCTCGAGCCAGAAGTTCAATAATATCCCTTCTTACCGGATCTGCCATGGCCTGGAAAACATCTCTTCGCATTTCAATTATGTAACCGTTTAGTTACAAATATAAACGTAATCATTCGGTTACGCAAATAAATCATCAAAATATTTCTCGCGGGGCTAAAATCTGGTGTTGTTCATAGAAAAGATCGCATGGTATCGCTCAGAAAAATCACTATTGAGCCTCAAAAGTAATGGTGGCCCAGTTCGATTCGTAATCGATCCCGGCCTCATCGCTCTCCACCATATGGATGGCACCTACGTACCAATGACCAGATCTGGTGAGTTCAAAACTGAATTCACCATCCTCATCTGTAATAGAGGCGTTCACTTTGGTGGGTTGTCCTTCTTGCGTGTCCGTTCCAAAATGCACCACCGAGTTGGCCAGAGCCTTGCCTTTATATATCAGCTTGAAATCGATCATATCACCAACAGATAGTTCATAAGGATTCTGTAAAGGAACAAACTCGATGGGATATCCCAATTCCTCCGAAAATTCCTCAGTAGTGTTCTCACCTACCTGGAGGATGGCTTTTACATGCTTGGAGTATTTTTCGGTAACATCCTGATTCGAAAGACCTTTTCCTTCGCGTTCGCGCACCATCCTGTCTAGTCCTTCATGTTCCAGATATTCTTGAAACTCATCTGAGGTGAGATCGAGATTTCGTGCAGCTGTCGATATACCCGCCACATAAGTGCCCTCATCTCCTGTTGTAAAACGGAGATATGTAATTTTATCTTTGTCGTAATAGTCTGCTGCCTGAGGCGAATAATCATATCCGGGACCCTTGACCCCGGCCTTTAAGATACGGTCTCGTGTAATCGTGTTTTCACTTTTGTTGAAAGTACCATTGTACAAATAAAGCTCTGCTGTTTGCCGTGCATCGAGGAAGTACGAATCGGTTTTCAGGAAGAGTTCGTGGGATGAAAAAAGTACAGCGAGACCAAGGAGGAG
>JBDNAQ010000205.1:0-6906 GCA_039768345.1 Flavobacteriaceae bacterium | reverse complement strand
TTCTGGAAGAGTATTAGACAATATTTACTACTTTAACCCATCGAGCGATTCAACTAATTCCAATCAAAAAATATCAGACATTATGGCAAACATCAAAAAGATAAAGGGTACCATTGGTATCCTAACCGGCGGAGGCGACGTCCCCGGCCTTAACCCGGCCATCAGGGCCGTAACATTCAGGGCCATCCGTGAGGGATATCGTGTTATTGGCTTCAGAAGGGGATGGGCAGGACTAATAGACATCGTTCGGGATAATAAGCATGACAATAGCAAAAATTTTATTGAGCTTTCCCAGGCCGTGGTAAACAAGGCTGCAAGAACCGGCGGTACTTTTCTACATACCTCCCGTACCAGGGCCAGCCATGTAGCGAAGACCGACGTGCCAGACCATCTGCGGGATAGCTACACTGATGAGATCAACGACCTGACTCAGGAAGTTGTCAAAAATCTCGACTGGCTCGGCGTAGATATGCTGATACCTATCGGGGGCGATGATACCCTGAGCTACGGTGTTCACCTTTTTAAGAAAGGTCTGAAGGTGATGGCTATTCCGAAAACCATGGATAACGATGTGCCGGGAACGGACTACTGTATAGGATTCAGTACATGTGTAACCAGAACAATAAGCCTTACCAATGCACTTAGAACCGCCGCAGGGTCTCACGAACGCTTCCTGGTTCTCGAGGTATTTGGGCGTTATGCCGGATTTACGGCTATGTTGCCTACCCTGGCTGGAGCCGCCCATCGATGTGTAATCCCCGAACATCCATTCGACATAGACCTTCTGGCCGAATTACTAACCGAGGACAGGAACAATAATCCGAGTAACTATTCAATTGTGTTGGTCTCTGAAGGGGCTACCATCAAAGGTGGTGAAATGATGTTCGAAGGACAGGAGACCGATGCCTTTGGCCATGCAAAACTTGGCGGTATTGGAGATGAGGTATCCCTGGCTTTAAAGAATGTGTCACCAAGATTCAATAACGGCCATAAGGTTAATGTGATAAACCAGAAACTTGGCTATATGGTCCGTTGTGGTGACCCCGACTTTATAGATTCAGTGGTTCCAACAGCTTATGGCAACCTCGCGCTCGACCTCATTTTAAACGGTATCGATGGCCGTATGGTTGTTCTTAAAAACGGCCGATATGATCATGTACCTATTGAAGTAGTTACTGAGACCAAGAAGTTTGTCAATGTCGACAAGTATTATAATCAGGATAAGTTGCATCCCTACTACAAAAACTTCGAAATGCTACCATTATTTATAATGACGGCAGACTAAAGGGGTTTTAAATTTTTCATTGAAGTGTGGCGATCATCGAGATCTCGACATTAACGTATTTAGGTAAGTTCGATACTTCAACCGTTTCCCTTGCCGGAGCCGTGGCTGTATTAAAATAATGTCCATAGGCCTCATTAATAGAGGAGAATTGTCCCATGTCCTTTACAAATATGGTCGATTTTACCACATGATCGAAACTCATATCTGCTGCCAACAATATGGCTTTTAGATTTTGCATTACCCTTTCGGTCTCTGCTTTGATATCTCCGCTTATAAGTTCCTGGGTTTCGGGATCCATCGGGATTTGACCCGAAATATATAGGGTATTTCCGGTAAGTACAGCTTGGTTATAGGGCCCGATGGGTGCCGGGGCAAGATCTGTCTGAATAATTTTTTTCATATCGATTCGGTATTATTGATAAATGAATTGGTTTATCGGGGTGGAGGCTGACTTCTGTCTTCATATTTCAGGTCCTGAAGTATGGAGCTTTTGATGCCTATGAAAAAACTCCAGCGCTGGAACTCTCCGAATGGTGTCCAGTTAAAGGTCATATTAAAACTACCGAGGTCTCTGGCAAAACGGAACTGGGTCACCGTAAATCCTTGATTTACAAAATCGAAACCAGAAGACAGCCCTACCTGCCAATTCGGAGTTAGTTCTATATTACCCGAAAACATTAAAGAGCTGTTACTGATCTCATTTTGTCTTGTGCTATTGGAATAGGTCATCGCGTACTGTAAGCTCAGATTCCAGGGTATTTTTGTGCCAAAAGCCGGGTTTTTCACATCTGCAGGATCCCGGTCATCGAAGGCACCGCGATTGAGATTTTCAGCTTGCCCGAATAGATCATCTGTTCTTCCCCCACTTGTCGCTACATAATTGCTCCCGGAATAAGGATCATCAAGATCTTCTTCTTCTTCCCGGTCTCTTTGAAATATTTTGCTATCTATCCTGTATCCTATATTCAGACGAGCTGAGGTAAGTCGGAATAGACTTCCGCCATTATTGATATTGAACGTATTAATTCTCCGGTTTGTATTGTCTAATGCGTAAGGATCCAGGCTGGCACCGAAATTAATATTCATCTTCTGATCAAGAATAGCGGTACCTCCTGTAATACTTACCGGGCTCAGTTGAAGCGAATCGGCTTCGAAATTATAGCCAGTACTCAGGTTGAACTGGCTCAACAATGGTATTTTCTTGGGTTCAATGACCGTAGAATCTTTATCACGCACTTTTGCTTCAAGGGTATTGGCCAGGGAAAAACTCATCGAATTAGTCCGTCCGAGTCGGGGTGCTCCATATACCGTATTCTGAAATCGGCTGAATTGGACGGTCTGCCCTGTAACGGTATTTACATATTCATCGTAAAACTGTTCAAAGGAAGGAGCGATCCCGTAGCTGATAGATGGCCTCATGATATGGCGAATGGCCTGTATTTTTTTGTCTTCTCCAAAATTAAAAGTACCGTAGAGCGTTGTGCCGACATTGGCCGATAAATTGTATTGATTATAGCGGTCGAATCCTCTGATAGTGTCGGTAACCACCTGTTCTGTTTCCGAATCAAATCGTTGATTAAAGGTCTCGAATGCCCATACATCTTCATAAGTGCCCCCTACGGTGAAGCTGAAAAATTTGGCCACCTTAAAATTGGTGCTAAGCGGAATTCGATGCCGGGCGCCGGTCTTGGCGTTATCGAACATTTCCGCGCTGCCGAATTCCTCGGTGGTGGTGCGTATACTGTTTCTGGCATTCAGATCATACTGAAAGTTGATGTTTTGAATGGCTCCTTTTTTGATACCATCCCTTTTAGCTAAAGGAAACACCCGGTCCATACTCGCTTGCAGAGTGGGAAGAGTCAGATCTACTACTTCGGTATTGGTGTTTTGATTATGACTGGCCGTTAGGCTGAAATTTACCGAGGGATAGGCTGGAAACGTCTTGGAATACGAAATCGAAGACGAGAGATTATTTATCTGAGTATTTGGCAGGTTTTGCTGAAGAAGCGAACTCCTAAAATATTGGCTACTCCCGATATTGACGGAGGCCGAAAACCGTGAATTTGGATTGGATTTAGCATCCTGATTGTGCGACATTTGCAAATTGAAGATCGTTCCGCGACTGAAATCGTCGAAGCCCTTCTGACTGGTGATCAGGTTTTCGAACCTGAAATTAACATTGCCACGGAATTTGTAACGTTTTGCATAAACGGATTGTGCTCTGAATCCGTAGCTGCCATTCGAATATAGGTCTCCTGTAAGCGTGAGGTCTGCGTATTCGCTAAAAGGTAAATAATAGCCTCCATTCTGTAGAAAATATCCGCGATCGGGATCATTGCCGAATGTGGGCATCATAATTCCTGCCGATCTTCCTGTGGTTAAAGGAAAATACGCAAATGGAAGGGCAACAGGGGTGGGGACATCAGCAATATAGATATTACTAAAGCCGGCGATGACCTTTTTCTTAGGAACAAATTTTGCTTTTCTGACGCGTATATAATAATCAGGGTTTATGGTATCATTTGAGGTTGTCAGCTTACCCTCGCTGAGAAAATACACCGAGTCGTTCTCCTTCTTAGTGAGCTCGGCGTATACCTTCATATTATCGCTGCCTAGTTGACCAAGGCCAGCCTGTTGCTCAGTTCTTGAATTCCAAATAAGGGCTTTTTCCGTGTCATAATTAAAACGGATAGAATCTGGGATGACAACATTTTCCCCTTGTTTGAAATAGGGGAGCTGGGTATAATTTCCAAGTGAATCCTTGATCCGACCGGCATAAACCTCGTTTTTTACGTAGTCCATGATGATGACTCCGGCTTTTAGCTCCGTATCCAGATAGTATATTTCTGCTTCGTTATAGAGGTAGATCTTCTGCTCTTTTTGATTTATTCGGACATAATCTTTGGCCTTGTACTTGATCTTTCCATCAAGCAATGAGCGTCTGCCTGGTAAGGAGTCCGCTGCTGTACTGTCGGTCAGTACACTGTCTCTAACGGCAACACGAATAGCGTTTTCGGCTTGTATAGAGTCTTGCTCAGCATCGATTGGCAAAGGTTGGGTGAGGTCTTCCTGGGCTGAAAGAAAAAGACTGCCCATTAAGATTAGCAATAGGAAAAGGAGTGGATGTTTGTTTGATTGCAAAGCTATATATCCTATTTTTGTAACGGTAGGGCTTGTATTTGCAAGTCAAACTTACATATATTTTTTGTTCTGCTTGGTGCGCATTAGAATAATTTTAACCTTGGCAAAACACCGAAAACACTTGTGATCTGATGAAGGTACTATCCTTATTTTGTATAGGAATATCGCTTATTTTTTTCTCGATTACAGGATTTGCCCCAGACCCGGTTCCTCAAAGGGATAAGGATAAGTTTGTGGTAGTCCTCGATGCCGGGCATGGAGGTCATGACCCGGGCAATCTGGGTAATGGCTACCTTGAAAAAAATATCGCACTGGGGATTGTGCTTGAAGCTGGTAAAGCACTGGAGTCGGATCCTGATATTGAAGTGGTGTATACACGAAAAGATGATCGCTTTGTAGATCTTTATGTCAGGGGAGAGATAGCCAACAAGGCCAAGGCAGATTTGTTTGTTTCAGTTCACTGTGATTCGCATAGTTCGGATGCCAATGGAGCAGGAACCTTTGTTTTGGGGCTACATGCCAACAAGCAAAATTTTGAGATTGCCAAAAAGGAGAATTCCGTGATTTATCTCGAGGATAATTATGAATCGAGATATGCGGCTTACGACATAAACTCACCCGAGTCTATAATCGGTCTTACCATCATGCAGGAGGAATTTCTGGACCAGAGTATTCTGCTTGGGAAAATGATGCAGGATAATTTTACCAATAAACTCAATCGCAAAAATCGTAAGGTAAAACAAGCCGGTTTTATCGTTTTGCACCAGACTTTTATGCCCAGTGTTTTAGTAGAGACCGGTTTTCTAACCAATAAGAACGAAGGGTCTTACTTAAACTCCAAGAAGGGTCAGATGCAAATGGGACAGGCCATAGCCGAAGCCATTTTACAGTATAAATCGAATTTATGGGCCGAAAGCACGGCATTTGAAGAAGCGGGAGAAAACGTTATCACCTCCGTTCCAGAAGTAAAAACCGAAGCGGGCAAAGAGGTCGTGGCAGTTATACCCGTAGTAACCCAGATTGAAAAAGAACAAAACCCCGATCTTGCTGGAGAAGGTGAACTTGCTGCGGTAGTAACAGAAGAGATGAAGCCTGAAGAGGCAAAACCTGTTGTAGAAGTAGTGAATTCGGCAGAGGCAAAAAAAGATGATGCTACGGCGATTATCCAGGAGGAGATAAAGCCCGAGCCGGCTAAAAAGGAAATAATACCTCAGGAATCCGAGGTGATAGTAACAGTAGCCAAAGAAAACACGAAGCCTCCAACAGACCAACAGCAAATAGCATCCGTAGATGAGGCCAACAAACAGATGAAAGTCGCGGAGCAGAAGGAGGAGGCAGAAAAGGCTGTTGTTGAAGTGAAAGAGAAGCAACCCTCTTCGGTTCGGATCGAGTTTAGGGTACAGATTTTAGCCAGTTCAAGGCAAATTCCTCTGACATCTGATAATTTTAATGGCCTGAGCACCATTTCGAAAGAGCCTTATAAGAATTTGTATCGTTATATGTACGGGCAGACCAATTCGTATGAACAAGCAAAAATGCTAAAGTCCAATGCAGATCTCAAGGGCTTTACCACCTCATTTATCGTGGCCTATAAAGAGGGTTCAAGGATCCCGATGCGAGAAGCCATGAAATATATATCCGAATAGGATATGTCTGAAAAATATTTCTAATTTTGTTCGGAACCCAAAAATCATCCTCTTGAAACTTAGCAGGGAACTCAAAACCGGAATTATAGTAATTGGCGGTATCCTCTTATTCATATTAGGCTTCAGTTTTCTTAAATCCACCCCGTTGTTCGACAGCAGTAAGGAATTTTATGCTGTATATAAACATGTGGGAGGTTTACAGAACGGTACACAGGTATCTATAAACGGCTTATCGGTAGGTAAGGTAAACGATATACGATTCAAAGATGGATCGGGCAGTCTACTGGTGACCTTCTCGGTAGACAGTAGTTTTGAATTTTCAAAGAACAGTCTTGCAGAATTATATGACACCGGTATTATCGGAGGAAAAGGTATCCAGATCGTGCCGGTATTCGATGGTGCGGCAGTGGCTCAATCAGGAGATACTTTAAAGGCCAATGTAAGGCCGGGACTTACCGAATTGGTTCAGCAAAAGCTTACACCCTTGCAGTTTAAGATCGAAGGAGCAGTTTCCAATGCCGATTCATTGCTGATGAATTTCAATGATGTCTTTGATGAACCCACAAAGCAAAACCTTAGGGAATCGGTGGCCGGCCTCAATAAGGTAGTTGCCAATTTTGAGCAAAGCACGGAAATGATAAAGGTATTGCTCGAAAGCAAAAAATATGCCCTCGACAGCTCAATTACCAATATCAGTACAATTACAAACAATTTTGCCAAAATTTCAGACTCCCTCTCCCAGGCAGATATAGGGGGTACAATCCGTAATCTGGATGCCTCTGTTAAGAACCTGAACGCCATTCTGCTTAAAATGAATGAAGGGGATGGCTCGCT
>JBDNAQ010000204.1:0-3429 GCA_039768345.1 Flavobacteriaceae bacterium | reverse complement strand
TTAATCTGGTCCAGGGTTTCAGAACGGGCGTCTACTCTGGTTTGTTCTCCCCTGAGGCCCAGCTTAAGGGACCATGCTCCCCAATCATTGTAAATGCTCGCATACAGCGCCCCTACCTTTTCATCATAATTGAACCGGTCTGTGAGCGCAATATTAAATGGAGGCTCAGTATTGTTAACATCCAGATAATCAATTCCACTTTTCGACTTTATTAAGGACCCCCTGACCCCGGTTTCAAAATTACCTGCTTTAAGAGGGGTGTAATAATCTATCTGCCCTGTATAAATGTTGATGTCCTGGAGTGCATCTGTAGAGAACATAAAGTTTCTTAAAAATTGTCCGGAGGTATCAAAATAATCACTGGATCCTGACTGCTGGCGAGACAGATCGTAATAAGTATAATGGACATTAGTTTTTAGAAAAGCCCCTTGTTTTTTTAAGCGGTACTCATAACTAAGGTCTGCCGATATATTGAGCAGATCTTCGTTAAGATTACTTATGTTTTGAAGTGTTGAATCTAGTTGTCCCTGCCCATTTCTCATTTCTGTATCAACCTCATTTAGTATCCTCTTATTAGGAGAAATACTCATGTTGGATGTAAGGTTAAAAAGGTGGCGTTTTGAAGGATTAAAATCCAGGATCACAGTGGCCTGTTGTGCCAGGGACCGTTCTGTTCTGTCGAAATCAGTATCCCAATTGGCAAAAACAGTATTCAGCGGTTCAATAAAATGAATCTGGCTATCAGACCGCGCAAACTCCTTTCTGGGGCTGATGGTATAATTAGCGAAAAAACTGAACGTCTCACTTTTAAAATAATGGCCTGTCCCAAAGCTGTATTTAGGGAAGACAGCCTGTTCTGCCTGTCCTCTTATACTTCCCTTGTAGCCAGGGGCGATATTGGATGTGGTCCTAATATTAAGAATAGGACCGCCTTCTGCCTCATAACTCGCAGGGGGGTTGGGAATTACCTCTACCGCAGCTATCATATTCCCTGAAAGCCCTCTGAGAAACTCCTTGATCTCATCCTGAGATAATTGCACCTTTCGGTTGTTAAGATACACCGTGGCCTGTTGCCCCCGTATTTCCAGATTATCCTGAGACACGATCACCCCGGGTGATTTTCGCAAAATATCGAAGGCGCTGCCTTCACTAACCACCGTATTCTCAACGGTAAAAACAATGCGGTCTGCCAGGCGCTCAATAACCGGTCTCGTTCCTGTTACCAGCACGGCGTCTAACCATTGACTATCCGGTTCAAGGACAATAGCCCCAATTTCAATGTCTCGCCTTACATCCAAAGGGACCAGGACCGAAGTGTACCCAAAATAGGCGGCCTGTAAATAATAGGTGTCTGGAGTAATATTGGTGATAGAAAAACGGCCATTTTCATCTGCGGAAATACCTTTTACCTGCAAACTATCTGATACCTGTAACAAGATAACGTTGGAGTATGGCAGTGGCTCACCTTCTGCATCCTTAACAATACCAGAGATCTCAAAGGTCTGGCTCGTTAGTAACAAGGGGATAATTCCCAATAAAATGAAAATGGGGTATTTCACAATGCAGTAGGTTGAGCATAAATCTAAGAAATAATATGCGATGACTGATAAAAAAGAGTCTATCTTCTTACCTCGCTTCCATTATCCCTGCATATTGAAAATCAGCAATGGCTTTTAAAAAGTGATTTGGACGGTGATCTTTTTTCCATCGCGGTCTACCACAACCTCAGTGGTATTGCCTGTCTCAAAGACTGAAAGCGCGCGCATATAACTCATCATATCTACCACTACACTATCTCCCATTTGCACTACCACATCGCCTTTCTGGAGTCCGGCTTTTTGAGCTGGCTTTTCCTCACTTACTCCATCTATCCGCATTCCTTTTCCTTCGTACATATAATCCGGAATAACACCCATGGCTACTTTAAACCTGGGGACCTCCTCACTCTCATTCTTGGTCTTCAGGAAGGTGAGTTTTTCGTCATCGTTTAATTCGGTGATAACCGCCATGACATACGTAGTGATGCGTTCCATACCTTCATAATTAAGCTTCTCGGCATCATCCGTGGGTTTGTGGTAATCCTCATGCTGCCCAGTAAATAAATGCAGCACAGGGATGTCCTGAAGATAAAAAGAGGTGTGGTCCGAAGGCCCTACCCCGGATTCTTTTAGTACCAGTTTAAAGTTCTGATTATTGGCATTGAGAACCTGAGGCCAAAGTACAGATGTCCCTGTACCACTTACAGAAAGCACATTAGTTTCCCGCAGTCTTCCCACCATATCCATGTTGATCATATAATTTACTTTTTCCAGATCAACAGTGGGGTTCTTTGCAAAATAATTAGAGCCCAACAGTCCAATTTCTTCCCCGGAAAAGGCCATGATTAAATAATTGTTACCCTTTAGCTCACTATCCTTTAATTTTTTTGCCAATTGCAGCAGTACGGCTACCCCACTTGCATTGTCATCTGCCCCGTTGTGGATGGCGGCTTCACCTCGGTGAAGCGATCCTTCGCCTCCCATTCCCAAATGGTCATAATGGGCTCCCAGAACAACAGTGTTTGTTGCTTTGTTGTCTATAAAACCAATGACATTGGTCCCTGTAATACTGCTGTCTCCCGCCTGTATATACGTTACTTCCTGATGTGGATCCTTGCGGGGTTTAAAGGTAAAGGTCTGGAAATAGGTGCCCGCATTTCCTGCAGGGGCCAGCCCTATCTCCTTAAAGCGTTTTACCAGATAGTCTGCTGCCATCAATTCATTCTCTGTCCCTGTTTCACGCCCCATTAGGGAGTCGCTCGCCAGAAAGGCTACATCGTCCTGGAGGGTGTACGTTTTGGTTGGCTCTTGCTTGCAGGAAATAAAAATTGCAAGAAAAATAAGCCATATGCTTTGTTTCATCATAATTGACACTAATTTTGTTCAAAATTAATCAACTCATGAGAAAAATAGTCCTTTTATTACTCTTAATACCTTTCTTCGGTTGTAAAACCGAGCCAAAAACAACGGAAGCACCGGAAACTGAAACTACCTCTTTGATGGCGGGTTCGGATACGCTGATCTATCCGGAAGAGAAATATTTTAAGTCAATTCGCCAGATCACCTTTGGCGGGGACAACGCAGAAGCTTACTGGAGTTTTGATGACAGTATGATGATCTTCCAGTCTAATAACAAGGAATGGGGTATGGAGTGCGATCAGATATTTCTCATGAATACCTCTGAGAGTTTTAAAGACAGTATCCCTCCAATGATCAGTACCGGGATGGGGCGCACTACCTGCTCATATTTCCTGCCAGATAATAAACACTTTGTATATGGGTCCACCCACCTTGCCGGCGAAGAATGCCCGGAAGTTCCCCTCCGGTCTAATGGGAAATACGTATGGCCCGTCTATGATTCATTCGACATTTTTGTGGCCGATCTTGAAGG
>JBDNAQ010000203.1:0-16011 GCA_039768345.1 Flavobacteriaceae bacterium | reverse complement strand
CCTGTCGGTTATATACGATTCCACAAAGGCCTGGTCTTTTGGATGAAGGTTATTATTGATGTCCTGGAGCCGGAACCAGTGGAAAGCCAAAATGATGTTTCGGGCATCGGGCCATTGGTGTTTCCCATCGAAACGAACAATTTCATTAGGCAGGCTGATCCTGTTCAGCCACTGCCGGGCTTTAAGCATTTCCTGGTAGTTCATATCGAGGGTTCCCACCAATCCGTAGTAATAGAAATGATCTTTAGCATAGGGCACCTGCCCGGGATTTCCTGAAAAAGAAGCCCCGCAACCGATAACACCTTTGAAAGCCCCGGAAAGCACACCGATGGTGGAGGCAAGTCTGGAGCCCCCTGAAAATCCGGCGGCATAGATGAGATTCGAATCTATGTTGAACCTCGCAAATACATCATCGAACCATCGCTGGGCAATTTCAAAATTGTTTTCATATGCTGCGTTTCTGCTGTTGTTTGAACAGACCACAATAAGTTGGTAAGCCTCCGCTGCTTCGATAAATGGCTTGATGCCGATCTTACCTCTGCCGACCGGATCGAATACGAAAACCACTGCGTTTGGAGCTTGCTGCTCAAAAGACAGGGGTAGATATAGGGCAAAGCTCTCATCTGGCTTGGAAATCAGGGGTACAGTGTCTATAATCACTCCTTTCTCAAAAAGCTGAGCCTGCAGGCACGTGGGCGCCTGGAAGAAGAATAGAACAAGCAGGATTTGAAATTTCATCAGAATAATTTACTCTGCTGCGAGGCTCATAAATTTGAGTTATTTTTTACCTACTTTCTTTTCTATTTTCTTTGAAGTGATAAAGATAAGCAGTAGTACAATGGCACAAAGCGCGGCCACTATTCCTATCAGGGCAATGGTGCTGTCACCGCCCAGAAGATTCTCAAAATCGAGCAAAGTTGCATTATAGGCGATCAGCAGAATGGCAAGAATGATCAGTACGATAATAATTGATTTATTCATGACCTATAAAAGTTTTTATTCGACTTGATCATTGAAAAAGCTGATGAATATTTGACGCAAATAGTTTAACCGCTATGGCGAGTAGAATTACCCCGAAAACTTTCCTGATGATACTCAAACCGCTTCTTCCCAGAAATCGTTCGATCTTCGCAGACGACTTCAAGACAAGATACACAAAAATAATATTGATAATGATAGCCGTGATGATGTTTTCCACATAAAATTCGGCCCGGAGAGCGAGAATAGAAGTCATAGTACCGGCCCCTGCTATGAGGGGAAAAGCTATGGGAACAATGGAGGCACTTTCGGGCTCTTCATCCTTGTATATAGCGATACCCAGGATCATTTCGATGGCGAGGAAAAACAATACAAAAGAACCAGCTACGGCAAAAGAATTTACATCGATGCCGATAAGGGTCAGGATCTTATCACCGACAAATAGAAATGCGATCATGATCACGGCTGCCACGATAGAGGCTTTGCCCGATTGAATATGACCTACCTTCTTCCGCAGACTGATGATGATAGGTACATTGCCGACTATATCTATCACTGCAAAAAGAACCATAGTAGCTGTGGCGATCTCTTTTATACTGAAATTCATTTCCCTTCATTTTAATTGGCGGCAAAAGTACATTTTATACCAAATTTGGACGAATGAAAATTGAAAATAAATCAGGTCTTCTCTAATACGATTATATTTACAGATCAATTAGCCTTCGGTATGTTCGAATTGGGAAAAACAGTGGTCTCTGAGGAGATTCTCGAGCACCACTTTGTATGCGATCTTAATGCCTGTAAGGGAGCGTGTTGTATAGATGGATCAGCAGGGGCACCTTTAGAAGAAAAAGAAACCGAGATCCTTGATGATATAATCGACGATATTAAACCCTATCTCCGTAAGGAAGGGGTGGAAGCGATCCGGGCCCAGGGAAGCTTCATCAAAGGTTCGGATGGTGAATGGGAAACTCCACTTGTCGATAACCAGGAATGTGCCTATGCGGTATTTGGGAAAAACGGGACGGCTGAATGTGGAATAGAAAAGGCCTACAAAGACAATGCAATATCCTGGCAGAAACCTATTTCTTGTCATCTATACCCGGTACGCATCAGGGAATATACCCAACTAACGGCCGTCAATTATCACCGATGGCAAATTTGTGATCCGGCATGTTCGCTCGGGGCTCAATTGGAAGTTCCGATCTACAGATTCGTAAAAGATGCGTTGATACGAAAATTTGGGAAGAAATGGTATCTCGAATTAGAAACTGTGGCAAGGACCCTCTCAGATCGTAGGAATATGTAAGACAACACTTGTTCCTGCTGCATTGCCTTGATCGTCAAATAAGTCTACGATCTCCACATTGAAAGAATTCTGGTAGTCTTTGGAAAAATTATCGAGTCGCTCTTTCGTAA
This sequence comes from Flavobacteriaceae bacterium, assembly GCA_039768345.1. Classification (GTDB taxonomy): domain Bacteria; phylum Bacteroidota; class Bacteroidia; order Flavobacteriales; family Flavobacteriaceae; genus JAHEJJ01. The sequence goes on along the minus strand of JBDNAQ010000203.1, from coordinate 13,614 downwards.
TATCGATCCCGACCGATTTACGCTTGAGCACTTTGCTCTTCTTCAGCTCTGCCGCTTTTTCCCTACCCACTCCGTTATCGGTTATCGCGATCTGAATAAAACCTTTTTCGCCTTTTTTAACATGGACAAGTACAGATTTATCACCTTCCTTAGATGATAAGCCATGCCATAGGGCGTTTTCCAAAAAAGGCTGGAGGATAAGAGAGGGGATTTTGACGATATGGGGATCGATTCCTTCATCGACTTTGATTTCAAAATTGATTTCGTTGGAGAATCGAATATTCTCGATGTTCATGTAGAGTTCCACGGTCTCCAGCTCTTCGGCCATGGATATTTCCTTGAGTGATGAAGCCTCAAGGATCTTGCGGATTAGTTTTGAGAATTTATTGAGGTAATGAACCGCGTTTTTGGTTTCGTTATTAATAATATATAGCTTGATAGAATTAAGTGAATTGAACAAAAAATGAGGATTCATCTGACTTCGCAGCATGCTTTGCTCTAAGGTTAGTAGTTTTTTATCGCTTTTGAGTTGATACTGCCTATAGAGAATGTAAAGGATAATGGTAAAGAGTGCGAGCAAAAGAGCGCTCACCAATAAGGTGTTTTTATTCCTTCGAAGACGAAGTTTTACAATCTCATTCTCTTTCGCCAGTATTTCAATTTGGTTGCTGCGTTTTTCGACCTCCGAGCGAGAGATGACGTCGTAGACATATCGTCGGTTGCGATCGTTCGAAATTTCGCCTTTGGCCGATTGGGCAGCTTTATAATAGTCGAGCGCTTTATTGTAATCTCCCAGTTCCAGCCATAGATCATGAAGAAAAGTATTCGCCTGTGAGAGGTTGGCCAGCAGCTGATACTGTTCGGAAATGGCTAATCCATCTTCCAGATATTTTTTGGCATTTTCAAACTGTCCAAGACGGGTGAGTGTCCATCCCAGATGGATGTATACGGAAGACAAGATTTCTGGATCGCCAAGATGCTCTGCGGCCGGTAAGATAGATTCAAGTCTCACCAGTGCTTCATCCACCATATCGAGGTGAACATAAACATGTGCGATACCATAATTATTTACTACTTCTATGCGCTCAGATCCAACCTCTTTGTTAAACTCAAGTGATGTTTCATAGTTTTCCAGGGATTCTTTTAATTTTCCCCTGGCTTCAAGGCATTCCGCAATATTTTGATAGTTGATGGCCAACCCTCTGGAATTACCCAATTTTTGTTCATATTCCAGGGAATTTCTGAAATAACTGATCGCCAGGTCGTATTGTTCGAGCGATTTATAAATATTACCAATTCCATTGATCGCATTATTAATGCTGCTTTGTATATAGTTATTAGGCTCATGGATAGATTCAGCTAGCTTTAAGGCTTCCTGATAATAATCCAATGCGGCTTTAATCCCATCATTCCTGCGATATACGGCGCCTAGCATGGTGAGGCTCATGATCCGGAATTCGATGTTGTTGGCCCGATCAGCGGCATCTAAACCTGCTTCATGAAGTTTCACGGCATTGGAGAAATATGAAATATTTCTGTAATAATCCCCCAATTGATTATAGGCATAGGAAGCACCGTCCCAGTAGTTCTCTTTTGAAGATTGTTCGAGGAAATACTTCATCCACAAGGTATCGGATTTGTTTTCCCCCATAGCCCTGTCGATCTCTATAAACGACTGAGATGCGTTCCTGATCAGTTCGCTGACCCTGGCTTGAAATCTGTCATCATCGACCTGACTGAAAATGGCCTGAAAAACGAAAAGCGCAATTAAAAGGATGGGAGATTTTACCTTGGTCAATACCATAGGTCAGGCTTAAATGAGGTCCAGGAAGTCAGATTTCTTCTGTCGGGACACTGGTATTTTATGGTTAGACTTAAGAATTACGTAACCATCGGTTTTAAGAAATTCCTTGATTTTGGAAAGGTTGATAATATAGGAATTATGAATCCTGAAGAAAGTGTCGCTGGGGAGGAGTTCATTAACTTCCTTTAATTTCTTGGTCAGCACTAATTTTTGACCGTCAGACAGGTAAATCGTACTGTAATTGCCATCGGATTCCGCATAAAGGATGTCCTCACTATCCAGGAACAAGAGCTTTCCGTCTGTACTGAAGGTAACTTTCTTATTGATGGAATTAGAATTGAAATTCAGAAGGAGTTTTTCCAGTTTTTCCGCTGTATATACTTTGGAATTGAATTTTTTAATCTTGATAATTGTGTCTTTCAAATCATCAGAATCGATCGGTTTTAATAGATAATCGATCGCTTCATTTTTTAGCGCTTTAATGGCATATTGATTGTAGGCTGTAGTGATAACGACCGGAAAGTCTTTGTTCTTCAACTTCTGAATGAACTGGAAACCATCCATGGTCGGCATTTCAATATCCAGAAAAAGACAATCAGGGGTGTGATATTCGAGGTATTCGAGTGCTTTAAAAGGATCGGTGAAGGAGGCTACTACATCAATTTCATCACTGAAGTTGGTTAATTCCCAGGATAAACTCTGGAGCGCCTTATCTTCATCATCTACCAGTACCGCTTCTAGCTTCGTTTGCATAAATCAACCAATAGTTATGTGAAAGTTAAACAAAATTAGCAGGATAATCAGTGGTGTTTCAAAAAATATGTATGGTTAGATAAGATATGCGTATAAGCGGTTAGAAATCACTGGTTAATGACATTTCATAGTGGTTTTTTGGTCGATCACAGGCATTCTTTCGGTTTGTGATTATTTATCTACAATTTTATAATGGTTTCAAAATCAATGATTAACACTTAGTCAGGCTGTGTTGATCTACTTCATGCCATTTATACACGATTTGATGTCATCCATACAAATCGATGAGGTAACATAGGAAGTAGCATATAAATTTGGTCCTGTTGATTTCCCCCGGGAACCATGATCTGATTTTTTAAGAACTAAAAATGTAAGTCGTGAAAAGATGCGTATTATTTTTCGCACTGTTTGTTCTGGCGGTTATGGCAGCAGCAATAATCGGTACTGAGGAGCAGGTTGATCTGATCGAGGATGTCTCTCAAGGCGATCCAGGTGAAGTCAATCTGGTGGCTCACGGTGACGGATAACAGGTCGCTGCTTGTTGTCGGGGAAGTCTTCCAAAATTGAACGAATGAGAAAAAATTACGCCATACCTCTAGGCATTGTATTGATTACAGCCATTACCTTTTGGTGTACTTCATATATACCTTCTCAATCTTATCCTATAACATTTGATCCGGAACCCGGCCATTTTGAAATGGTTGTTTCCGGCACAAACGAACTCTACCTCAGCGGTAGCGTAGCGCTCGACACCACCCGTCGTGTATCTGTTAATGGTAATAGCTATCCGGAAATCAGACTGCGATTAAAAGGTGATGGAGCTGCTCATAACAATTTTATCGATCTTTTTTTGGCTACACCCGAATTATCATATCCACTTTCGGGAGGCACCTATGCTGTAACTGAAAACGTTAAAGGCCTTTTCAGGGACTTTGATGGGGTATTCGGCTTTGCCGACCTCTATCAGTTCGGAGAGATACCATTTTTCTCCAAAGAGGGAAAGATTAGTATAGTAGAGGCGAATAATCAACTGCTATTGGGCAGTTTAAAGATGGAGCTGGGCAACACGCTTGGTGAAGTCATTGAAATAGAAGGCAACTTTGTGACATACCGGGAACCTTAGTTCCTGTGTGTTTCATAATTTATTGTCAAACCAATAAATGCGATCCTATAAGGAGCAGGATTAAGAACATGAAAATGTTTATAAAACGGCTCTGAAGGTGGGATCAGGAACTGGATAACCAATCCAAAATAATGGGTTTGGTCACTGCTGATTCCGGGTTTCGGGGGAACTACCTGGTAAGGCGGTGCCAATAACAAGTTATACTTGATTGGTTTCACCGCGGGATCGCTTGGTTTGATTTTAGGGAGTCTTAAATATCCCAATACGTTTAGCGACATCAAGTATAATCTTCAACTTATGAGAACACTAACTTTAATTGCAATCGTGATAACTTTTTGTGTTGGGTTTCAGGGGATTTCACAAACCCCGGATGATCAAAAGAAGATCGAGGAAATGCAAAGGCAAGCAGCAGAAGCCCAAAAAAAGGCGATGGAAATGATGAGCGATAACCCACAGTTCCAGGAGGCCATGAAGATGATGGAAGATGCAGAAGCGCAACAGAAGCAGGAGGAGATGCGTGGACAGGTGGAAGAGGAAAAAAGGCAAAAGGAAGCGACCAAAGATCATCTAAAAGAATTCTATTGGCGGAACAAGGTTGCCAGTAATACCCAGGGAGCGTTCGATAATTGGCAATGGGGTAGTGTGGAAATTGCGTATTATGACGGAAAGGGTAAGCTCGGGTCCGATGGAAGACCACCTTACGAGCATTACGTAATAGTTGGTATGATCACCGGATCTGGTAAGGTAGAGATGAATCTACCAACTAAGGTAACGACCAACAGGACAATTAAAACCGGATTGTTTCCCCAAATGCACGAAATCTTGAATGACGAAGTAGAATTTACCAACCCCAATGCGCAGATAACCTGGTCTGGTTATGGGTTTGCCATACTTCGCGGGGAAGAAGTCATTGGAAACTTATACATCGGTAATTCGGAAAGATCGACCCATAATCTGGCCTCGCCATCGGCCATGAAGTATGGTGATGAAGGATACCTCCTCTATTGGGCGTATACCGATGATTCGTGTCGTGCTACATTTGATAAGAAGGACGCCAACAAAACTGTGTATGAGGGAGAAGCGAGCAAAGTTATCGATCAATATACGACAGTGGATATGGATTTGAAACCAGGATGGAATTTGGTTAAGATAGAAGTAAATGGCTTCCATACCATCGACAGAAGGAGTCGGTGGAAATTCAAAACATATACGACAGTTGATCAAATGCCTTCTGATGCCCGATATTATTTCAAATATGAATGAGATAATTGAGACTAATTTTGAGTATAACAGTCTATAAATGACAGCTAACTATCAGTAATAGAATAGTTTAGCTTCATTTGATCGAGAGTTCGTCAACCAGTAATTAAAACCAATAAGTATAAATTAATGTACTTATTGGTTTATTTTTTTAAATAAAATATTGTTAAAAAGTTGCTAAAATTATCTTCAGCCCGCAAGGCACTGAACATCAATTATAAGCCTACATTTCAACAGTCCGTGTTAAAAACTTTGCCCCTGATTCGCCCAAACGGGCTTTACGGTTTGATAACATTTTTGAATCTTTGTAAGTCCCTGCCGAAAGGTAAATTTATCCCATTTTTAACTTTTAAAAGAGCACTATTATGTCAGAAGCCGTTGAGCCCATTTTACACGAGAATAAAGACAGATTTGTAATTTTCCCCATCGAACATCACGATCTATGGGAATGGTATAAAAAATGCGAAGCTTGTTTTTGGACAGCGGAGGAAATAGACCTGCATCAGGATCTCGCGGATTGGAATAACAAGCTCAGCGACGATGAGCGCTACTTTATAAAGCATATTCTGGCATTTTTTGCCGCCTCCGATGGCATTGTTAATGAAAATCTGGCCGAAAACTTTGTGAATGAAGTTCAGTATTCTGAGGCGAAATTCTTTTATGGATTCCAGATCATGATGGAAAACATTCACTCGGAAACATATTCGCTGCTGATCGATACCTATGTGAAGGATGAAAAAGAAAAAGGTCTGCTCTTTAAAGCGATCGAAAACTTTCCGGCGATCAAGAAGAAGGCCGACTGGGCCCTTCAATGGATTGATTCTCCCAGTTTTGCCGAAAGATTAATAGCCTTTGCTGCCGTAGAAGGTATCTTTTTCTCAGGGGCGTTCTGCTCTATATTCTGGTTGAAGAAAAGAGGTCTTATGCCCGGCCTGACTTTTTCAAACGAGCTGATTTCACGAGACGAAGGTATGCACTGCGACTATGCTGTACACCTGCACAACAAACACCTTATCAATAAAGTACCTAAAGAGAGGATCACCGATATTTTGGTTGACGCGCTTAATATCGAACGCGAGTTCATTACCGAATCACTTCCCGTGAGCCTGATTGGGATGAATGCCAAACTGATGACGCAATACCTCGAATTTGTCACCGACAGATTATTGGTGGAACTCGAGTGTGAGAGAGTCTACAATGCTACAAATCCGTTTGATTTCATGGACATGATCTCATTGCAGGGTAAGACCAATTTCTTCGAGAAACGCGTTTCCGAGTACCAGAAAGCCGGCGTTCTCAATAAAGAGAAGGACAATGAGTCACAAAAGATCAGCTTTGATGCCGATTTTTAAATAAACAGAACCCGAAATAACCCGGTTCACAGGGTTTCCCGGATACATTATAAATCGCAAGCTTAAGATTATAGGCCTGCACTAACCAAAAACTAACTTAAAACAACCAAAGGAACATGTATGTAGTAAAAAGAGACGGCAGAAAAGAACCGATGATGTTCGATAAGATCACCGCGAGAGTTCGCAAATTATGTTACGGACTCAGCAATTTGGTCGATCCGGTAAAAGTGGCCATGAGGGTTATCGAAGGACTCTATGACGGAGTCACCACATCAGAACTTGATAATCTGGCAGCTGAGATCGCTGCTACTCTTACTACTGCACATCCGGATTACGCCAAACTGGCAGCGAGAATTTCGGTTTCCAATCTGCATAAGAATACTAAAAAATCCTTCTCGGAAACAATGAAGGATCTTTATGAATATGTCAACCCCAGGACCGGCAAAAAAGCTCCTCTTTTGTCGGATGAGGTTCACGAGGTGATCGCAAAGAATGCCGAGATGCTCGATTCGACCATAATTTATAACCGAGATTTTGGATATGATTATTTCGGGTTTAAAACCCTTGAACGTTCTTACCTGTTAAAACTCAATGGAAAGATCGCTGAACGTCCTCAACATATGCTGATGAGGGTGGCAATAGGAATTCACCTGGACGACCTGGACGCGGCCATCGAGACATATGAGTTGATGTCTAAAAAATATTTTACACACGCCACTCCTACACTATTTAATTCCGGCACACCAAAACCACAAATGTCTTCATGCTTCCTCCTTGCCATGAAAGATGATAGTATAGATGGCATTTACGACACATTGAAACATACAGCTAAGATCTCCCAATCTGCCGGAGGTATCGGGCTTTCTATTCACAACATCAGGGCTACCGGTTCGTATATTGCAGGAACCAATGGAACTTCTAACGGAATTGTACCCATGCTAAGGGTATTTAACGATACCGCCAGATATGTTGACCAGGGAGGTGGTAAAAGAAAGGGAAGTTTTGCAATTTATGTGGAACCATGGCATGCCGATATATTCGAATTTCTGGAATTAAAAAAGAACCATGGAAAAGAAGAGATGCGTGCCAGAGATCTCTTTTATGCCATGTGGATCCCCGATCTTTTTATGAGACGAGTGGAATCCGATGCAGAATGGACATTGATGTGCCCGAATGAATGCCCTGGACTTTTTACCACACACAGTGAGGAATTCGAAGAGTTGTACATAAAATATGAAGAGGAAGGCAAAGGAAGAAAAAAGATCAGAGCACGCGAATTATGGGAGAAAATCCTGGAATCTCAGATAGAGACAGGGACCCCATACATGCTTTATAAAGACGCAGCAAACCGTAAGAGCAACCAGAAGAATCTGGGAACTATACGGTCCTCAAATCTTTGCACCGAAATCCTGGAATATACCTCACCAGATGAGATAGCAGTATGTAATCTTGCTTCGATTGCCTTGCCGATGTTTGTGAAGAACGGCAACTTTGATCACAAAGAACTCTTTAGGGTAACCAAGCGGGTGACCAAAAACCTCAACCGGGTGATCGATAGAAATTACTATCCGGTCAAGGAAGCCGAAAACTCTAATATGAGACACCGCCCGATAGGATTAGGAGTTCAGGGCCTGGCCGATACTTTTATCCTGATGAGACTGCCCTTTACTTCAGACAGGGCGAAAAAATTGAACCAGGAGATCTTTGAAACTCTTTACTATGCTGCGGTTACAGCTTCGATGGAAGAATCAAAGAGAGAAGGCCCTTATTCTTCCTATAGCGGCTCACCCATATCTCAGGGTGAATTCCAACACAATCTTTGGGGGATAAAAGATGAAGAATTATCCGGTCTTTGGGATTGGGAAAAGCTCAGGAAGAGTATCAAGGAACACGGGGTGCGTAACTCACTGTTGGTAGCGCCAATGCCTACTGCCTCAACATCTCAAATACTGGGGAATAATGAGTGTTTTGAACCATATACCTCCAATATATACACAAGGCGAGTATTATCCGGAGAATTCATCGTTGTTAATAAACACTTACTGGAAGACCTTGTTAAACTAGGACTATGGAACGATGAGTTGAAGCAGGAATTAATGCGTGCTAATGGTTCTATACAACATATCGATATCATCCCGGATGAGATTAAGCAATTGTACAAAACAGTCTGGGAATTAAGTATGAAAGATATCATCGATATGTCCAGACAGCGTGGATATTTTATAGATCAGAGTCAGTCGCTGAATCTCTTTATGGAAAATGCAAACTATGCGAAATTGACCTCTATGCATTTTTATGCATGGAAAAGCGGGCTGAAAACCGGCATGTACTACCTCAGAACCAAGGCTGCTGTAGATGCGATCAAATTCACACTAGACAATACCAAAAAGAAAGAAGTGCCGGTTAGTGTGGCTGCAGAAGCAGAAGTTTCCGGATCACGACCCGAGGTCGCAAAAGCGATCGACGTTAAAACCACCCCTGTAAAGGAGCAGGAAATCAATACAGACCCGATTTCTCCGTCCGAGATGAAGGAATTGATTGCCCGTGCAAAAGATAGCCAGGCCGATGATGATTGCCTGATGTGTGGGTCTTAGTTGTATCTGTATACCGAATAGTGCGCTGCTTTGCAGCTATAAATAGTGTTTATTAAATAAGAAATACCCTGGAATAACCCTGGCTTTCGGCCAGCTAATTTCCCAGGGTATTTTGTTTTCTGGTATCTGGATTAAAGGGAGGAAAAACCACCCCTGTATCCCTATAGCGATTGGGGGCTCCGAAGTATTCAAAATTGATTACCGCTTGGTAAATATCGGCTTTATAAAAAATGCAGATAAAACCAGCAAGACGGCATAAATAATCAGTAGGATGAAATAGTAATCCATAGCGAGGGATTTGTTATTTACACATCATATATACGCAATTTATTAAGATTCAGACTACGATATTGATAAAATAAGTGTGAAAAATTTGAGAATAATATATAAAAGCTCAAATATGCGATAAGTATCCATTCGTCGCGGGAAACTGGCCGGAGCTGATAAAACAAACTAAAAAGACGCCCTTTTGCAGGGTTCAGAAATCGTCCACCTGATGGTAAGCCTTTAGCAGAGCGAGTTCACCTTCCTTACCCGAAATAGAATTTCCGTGTTCCATACCCAATATACCATTGTAGCCTTGATCGTGGATATATTTGAAAACATTTTTATAATTGATCTCGCCCGTAGTGGGCTCTTTTCTGCCCGGGTTATCCCCAATCTGGAAATAGGCAATTTCGTCCCAGCATCTTTCAATATTCGGGATGAGGTTCCCCTCCTGGATCTGCTGGTGATAGATATCGAATAAGATCTTGCAGGATGGCGAATCGACCGCCTTGCAAATTTCATAAGCCTGCGGTGAGCCCGTCAGGAAAAGCCCGGGATGGTCCCGGAAGTTCAGGGGCTCCAGAACCATCACCAGCCCATGAGGTTCTAGTAGGGCCGCAGCCTGTTTCAGTGTTTGAACCACGTTGGCGGTTTGAAATCCCATAGGTAATTTTAAATCTCTATGACCCGGTACCACCGTCATCCATTTCGCGTTGACTCGTTGGGCAACCGAAACGGAAGTCTTAATCTCATCGAGAAACTCATTGCGTTTAACCAGATCTCCGGATGCAAGGTTCGGCTCTTTCCAATGGATCGTATGGGCCACAAATACGCCCATTTTAAGATCCAGAGAATCCATGGTTCGGGCTAATTTTTGTTGTTCCTCAACAGGCCTCCCGCCCATCCCGTTGTCTTCAAAAGACCTAAACCCTTGTTCGGCCATAAACTCAAGTTCTGCCAAAGGATCATTGCCGGCATGATGGGTAAACATACCGAGATGAGGAGCGTAATTCAAATTGAATTTCGGAGTAGAAAAGTAGTTCTCACCCATCGAATAAAGTCCGCCGGTAGAAAGCAGACCACCAGCCATGGCCGTATTCCGGATAAAATTTCTTCTCTCCATCTATTACCAGACTATAGAGTATGCTTTACCGCCGGTGAGTTCTTCGAGATCCCCGCAAGGAATGTACTCACCGGGAATAGGTTGGTAAGCCAGCATATTTTCGCCAACATATTCTGTGGTTTTGTAGCCCATAATAGTCATATCTCTCATGGATTGAACGAAAACACATGTCATCTGATCATCGTTTAATGGAGGTGGAGTCTGCTTGGTAAAGAGCCCTTTAACATAGGCCTGTAATATCTTTTCCCTTGTTTCTTCCTGGGCTTCGTAAATCGAAGCGACAGATTTTAGTGTATTTTCCAGATCGGGCCCTGTTATATCTAGAACCTCATCCTTAGCTGAATTATTGAGTGTACGGTTTATGAATGCGGCCATAGTCTTTCTGAAAAAATCCCTGCTATGTCTGATAAAATACCCGGTATCGACATACCTGTCTTCGATGTTTTCGATATTTTGTTTATTCAAAGGAAGATTTAAAAATTCCTCTTCCCCATACATTACCCTATCCGCCAATCCGTCGATAAATACATGTACATTCAGATCGGAAGCCGATGGGGTATCGGTTTTCGGTAAAAAGACATCCACCATCAGTTTTAAGATGTGCCCTTCTTCGGGGCTAAAAAAACTGGGTTGCCAATCTACAGCAACTTTTTCTTTACAACTCTGAACGAGACTAAGCAGTGTAGGTGTTGCCACTGAGTATCCCAGGGCCATTCCGATATTTTTTAGCGCGTTTCTCCTTTTCATCAGATATTTCCTTTTTTAAGTTCTTGTGCGGCGTGATTGGCTGCCCTTGCGGAGAAAGCCATATAAGTAAGCGAAGGGTTAACACATGACGAGGAGGTCATAAATGCACCATCTGTAACATATACATTTTTTACGGCATGTACCTGATTGTATCCGTTAAGCACAGAAGTCTTGGGGTCTCTTCCCATTCGTGCGGTTCCCATTTCATGAATACCGATACCGATAGCCTTGGGATCGTCATAGACCTCCACATCTTTTAATCCTGCTTTAGTAAGCATGTCAAAAGCCTGTTCTTTGATATCTTCTCGCATACTCCACTCGTTTTCCTTGAATTCAGCATCGAAAGTTACTGTTGGCAGGCCCCAACCGTCCAGCTTATCATAGTCTAGCGTCATCCTATTGTCCTGATAAGGGAGAATTTCACCAAATCCGGTCATACCAAACTGCCAGCCTCCGGGTCTGAGAATTGCGTCTTTCAGCGATTTACCAAAGGATAATTCGGCAACGGTTTCCTTCCAGTCATTTCTGCTACCGCCTCCCTGATAACCATAGCCTCTAACAAATTTGTCCGTATTGGAACTGCCACCAAGATTTCTGAATCTGGGGACATAGATGCCACCAGGTTTACGACCCTTATAGTATTTATCCTCATAGCCCTCGAGTTTTCCTCTGGCCCCGGACCCCAGGTGATGGTCCATGATATTGCGACCCAACTGGTCTGAATCATTGCCCAATCCGTTGGGGAATCGATCCGATTTGGATTGCATTAAAATAGAAGTAGATGCAATAGCTGAAGCGCATAGGAAGATTACCTTAGCCTTGAATTCGAAAGTTTCTTTGCTTTCCCTGTCGATTACCTTAACTCCTGTGGCCTTTTTTGTGTCGGGATCATACATGATCTCGTGTACAACGGCATCCGGTCTAAGCGTTAAATTTCCGGTTTGTTCCGCAGCAGGTAGTGTTGAAGAAAGACTACTGAAATAGGCCCCGAAAGGACATCCCCGCATACAGCGATTCCGGAACTGACATCTTACCCGGCCTTCAAACTTCTTGTCACTATTGATATGGGCCACCCTGCCAGCGGTGACGACCCTGTCTTCGAAATGTTCTCCTACCTTTTCCCTCACAAACTGCTCTGCACAGTTCAATTCCATCATAGGTTCAAATTGCCCGTCGGGGAGTTGTGGAAGCCCTAATAGTTCACCTGTAACCCCAATATACGATTCCACTTTATCATACCAGGGTGCAATATCTTTATAGCGAACTGGCCAGTCTACTCCATGACCATCAACACCATTCGCCATGAAATCCATCTCACTAAAACGGTAACTATGTCGGCCCCAAGTGATGGAGCGGCCCCCTACATGATAGCCACGCATCCAGTCGAATCGCTTGATTTCATTATAAGGATGTTCGAGATCGTTCACAAACCACTGACTATGCTCAGGCCTGGTGGTATAACCTGTACGCGCCTGTTTTAATTGTTTGGCTTGTTCTTCTCTCGGAATCTGCCCCTGAAGTGGAAAATCCCACTGATCCATATGTGCAGTTTTATAATCCTCGATATGCGTTACCATGGGACCTCTCTCCAACACCAATGTCTTGAGCCCATTCTCGCATAATTCCTTAGCTGCCCAGCCACCACTAATACCTGTACCCACCACAATGGCATCATATGATTCCTGTTCCTGGTTATAATAAAATTTACCCATGTAATAGAATTATTTATTTTATAGAAGTCTCAAATATAAAATTAAATTTCTACATTTAACCGTAGCAGAGATTGCAGAATTATCAGATATTTTATGTGTTGATTGAATTTTTGTAAAAAGGGGAACTCGCCCTGAATTAGAGGAATTCGTCAATATCTTTCTCAATGGACTACTAAGAATTTCTTGAACATCAACTTATGAAAAAAAAGAGTATTGTACGCAACAGTACATTGGCCGGGTTGGCAATAATTATTTTAATATGCTATTCCTGTAAGCAGCAAAAAAAATCAGAACAGAAACCAACAGAGGTTGAAGTCATGAGTGATGCAGCACCATTTTTTACACTTTCACTGGCACAATGGTCTATGCATAGAATGATAAGGGAAGATGGAGTAGATCCCTATAGTTTTGCCCAAAAGGCGAAAGAATGGGGGTTTTCCGGGTTGGAATATGTAAGTCAGCTTTATGCAACTGAACTGGAAGCATCTGATTATTCACAGGAGGCAATGGATTCTTTTGTTCAAAGGTCGAACGAGGAAGCTCAAAAGCATGGCCTTACAAATGTACTGATCATGGTAGACCGTGAAGGTGACCTGTCGACCTCCGATGCAGAAAAAAGAAATCAGGCTGTGGAAAATCATCACAAATGGGTCGATGCGGCGGCAGCAATGGGTTGCCATGCTATTCGTGTAAATCTATCAGGAAGTGATGATCCGGAGGAATGGATGGCCAATTCTGTTGACGGACTTACCGCGCTGGCGACATATGCTAAAGATAAAGGGATTGAAGTTATTGTTGAGAACCATGGCGGACTTTCTTCCAATGCAGCTATGTTAGCAGAGGTCATGGAGAAAGTGGGTATGGAGAATTGTGGAACTT